>CAZRHM010000014.1:0-4727 GCA_964599845.1 uncultured Candidatus Saccharibacteria bacterium | reverse complement strand
ATTTCGAAGGAGTAATAATATACGAGCTTTATGCGAAATATATACTTGGGTTCCCGATGTATATCGGGACGAGGAGTATTGCTTTAGCAATGCGACGAAGCAATCTCTAGAGATTACCTCGTCATTCACTTCTTTAACAAGAAGTTCAGTCCTCGGAATGACTCCACTTTGTATTTAGCATAAAGCTATGTAGAGACAGGTCTTAGACCTGTCTCTACGATTTAAAATAATATATTTGTATCTGTTTAGCTCCATCTTTCCTGTAATAATGTCATGCCTGTATACTGACAAACAGGCTTAATTAACTTTTTTCCAACCTATTGTGACTCATACTATAATATTAGACTTTAAATTCATATTTATTAGCACTTATATAGACATCAATTCTAGATACTCAGGTTTTTCTGTTAAAATTGGTACCATCGGCTAAATTTATGGAAGAAATACTTGTAGGAGATCTAAAAACTAATTATTATGCCAGACTATGTTTGTGGACTACTGAGGTAGCTAACGTATATGAGTTAACAGAATTTTTATACGCGCCAGGCAGAGGAAGAGAACTTTTTGAAGAAGTTTCTAAAGCAATACAGGATTTAGCAGATTTAAAAGGGATTGTAATTAAACATCATTATAATGCGACAAATCTACAATCATTAAATTTAATTAAGATTATGGCAGATTCACACGGCTATATTTTTATTAAAGTGAAGCAGGTAGAGAATGAAGAGTGGTATCTTTATGAAAAAATATATTGTCCAGGGTCTAATCAGGAACTATAGAGATGACGGGTTGAGCTTTTCTATATATAAATGCTTGCCTAAGCACTTACAAAGATTAAGAATACTACTTGCGTCGTGGTTCGACTGACTCACCATGACATAGAAAGCTATAAAACAGGTGCCCGCATCGTTTATAACTTATGCTTACAGTTCTCACAATACAGTCCTTTGCAATCTATAGATATACATTCCACTACCAAAACACAAAAGGGACATAATTATAAACAAAGCTTGAAATCCGAACAATGTAACTATAACACCACCTATTAAAGCACCGCTTGCTGCCGTAAAATAGTTCATAGACTCCCATGCACCCCACTGACTTCCAGATTTTTTACCATCTAAATGTTTTGAATAAATTGCATCAAATGCAGGTGAATAAATTGCTTCACCTAAACCAACAATTGCCTGAACTATAAACAAAAATATAACTGAATCGACAATCAAAAATAAAAAAAAGCCAAAACCCATTAGTGAATAACCTGAAACTATAATCAATTCAGGCTCTTTTAGCTTATCGGCATATTTTCCAGATACTAATGTTGTTATTCCTGCTACGATTGCAAAAATTCCAGCCGCAATACTTGCATCCATTAAATCCCCACCAATCTCTTCTACAAATAAGGCAGCGATAGGACCAAACATAGCAGCAGAAAGTAAAATTAACGAATTAGTAATAAGTAAAATCCCAAGTTGTTTGTTAAGTTTAATCTTATTCATAGTAAATAGTATAGACTTAAGTATTTTATTTTGCTAATTATTACCAAAAACTTTTTATAAAGATTGATATAATTAGCAGCAAACGAAATCCATTTTGCGATTTAAAGAAATTAAATATTTGAATATTTTATATGAGAATTAGAGAAGTAATCGGTAGGTTCAGAGAAATGGTACGAACAGAAGAGAGTAGAATTGAGACACTTAAAATGAAAGAATTAACAGTGATGTTAAGATCTTCAAATGCAGATTTAACGAAGATTGATGAAGTTGTTTGGAATATTCTGGCTTACAAAAATCCAAGTATTTTAGCTCTAATAAGATCTTACAAAGGTTTAAACAACAACCAAATTTATAGTTTAGAGGGATTAGTTCAAATGCAAGCGAAGACTTGGCATCACTTATGTACACAAGACAATTACATGTTATCTGGATATTACTATGATGACGGAAGCATCGCTAAGGAATATGTAGCTTTACAACATTTAATAAGAGAAAACAGTTTAGACATAAGTGAGCATCATAAAATGCTGCGAATACGCTTGCAATCATTTTTAGAAGGAGATGATCACTGCATGAGAGACTATGAGCCATAGCCGCACGAAACAGAACTATAAGTAAGTAAACTCAACTTTACTTTAAAACGTATTAATTGCCAGTTAGAATTTTGTAGTTAATTTAAAAATATGAGTCACTTACATTTTTTACAAATAAAAATTCTTCGAAAGCTATTATTTTCAGATGGTTTAAAATTTAGTGAGCTAAAACCACTAACTGAAATCGAAAACAGCCAATTTAAATTTCATTTAGATCAATTGACCAGATTTGGCTATGTAATTAAGTCTGAAAAAATATATAAATTAACAGATTTAGGCAAAGAATTTGCAAATCAAATGGATACAGATATTGAGCAAATTAAAAGACAAGGCAAAATCTCTGTAATACAGTGCTGTATGCGAAAAAGCAATAACGAAAATGAATTTTTAGTTTATACAAGGTTAAAGCATCCATTTTATGGATCGCAAGGCTACGCATCTGGAAAAGTTAAATATGGAGAAAGTATTTTAGAAGCTGCAAAAAGAGAGCTTAACGAAGAAACGAGTTTGGATGGTACTCCAGAATTATTTATGATTGAACATCATAGAGTTTTTAATAAAGAAACATCAGAACTATTAGAAGATAAATATTTTTACTTTTGTAGATTTATTAATCCAACTGGCGAACTAAACGCAAACGATGAAGGAAGATTCGAGTGGGTTTTAGAGAAAGATTTAAATAAATATTTTAAAAAGCCCTTTGAATCTGTAAAACGGTTAATGTATATTACCAAAAGAATCAAAGACACAAATGTAAATTTAACATTTCAAGAAATTGTCCATTTTGCAGATAATTTTTAAAATCTTACTTTTCATTTTCGATATTGCTTTTTGCAACACAGGTAACTTTGCACTTGCTAAAAATTATTTATTTTACTGAGCTAGCAGAGTGCTTTGCGAATAAATATGTGCAAATAATATAAATATGTTTTTTGCATAAACATGTTAGGTATAATAAAGCATGAGAAATTCATATAAAAAAGAAACATTAGGAGAAACGTTAAAGCAAAAAAGGGAAAGCTTAGGAGTAAGCTATGAAGAAATTGAAACAGAAATAAAAATCAAACCGCAATACCTAAGAGACTTAGAAAATGAAGATTTTGAAAGATTTAGTTCAGTTACACAACTAAAAGGATTCTTAAAACTGTATTCTAAGTTTTTAGGTTTAAACTCCGAAAGAATCTTGGCACTGTACAGAAGAGATTACGAGAATCTAGAATTAAAAAGAGAATTAAAAACAGAAAAAAAATATGAATTTACAGAACAGAAAGAATTTAAAGCCAAATCAAAATTATTTGATAAAGTAATAATCACAAGAAGAAAATTAGTCTTTGCTGCATCATTATTAGTAACCAGCATATTTTTATTGTTTGTAATAAATATAATTAAAATGGCTTTTAATCCACCTTATTTGGAAATAACTTCGCCAATAGAAATTAAAGGAGAGTATTCTGGTAACGTAGAATATGCAAACGACCAAGTTAAAATACTAGGTAAAACAGCAGAAGGAGTATTAATTAAAGCAAATTCTATACCACTAAGTTTAAACCCAGCTTACGAATTCGAAACACCAAGTTTTCCTGTGACAGAAAAAGAAACAAAAATTGTAATAGAAGCTCAAAACAATTTAGGAAGAAAAACAAAAATGGAAATTAACTTTATTAAACCTAACGAAGATATTGGCGAAATGAATCTTGTGTTTAAAGTAAATAAAAACTCTTTTGTAAGAATTAAAGCAGATGAAGTTGTTGTGCTGGAGCAAGAGCTACAGGCTGGCCACGAAGTTGAATTGCATGCCGTAAAGTATTTTGAAATTGAAACGTTAAACTACTCCGATGCAGAGATTACTATAAATAATTCGGAGTATAAATTAAACTCTGAAGGTACTATTTTTGAGAATAAAGGCGATAGAATAGAGCAGAGAGAAATTTAAATAGCTATAAACTTTAAGTTATAAGCTCTAAGTTATAAGTTTTAAGTTCTAAGTACATTTTATTATATAGTTTGTTTTGGTGTGGTAGAAATTACGGGTGGACAGTTAGAAGTTTCACTCGCTCAAACCATCCAAATCATAGTATTTTTTCCCTTTTAAGTTATTGGGCATGTATTCTTGGTCTATTTTGTTGCCTTTTTTCTTTTCCAGCCAAGGGTAACGTACATGATTCTTGCCATAATCAAATTTTTTCATTACTTTATTTGCAGCATTTCGTAAATGCATAGGGATTGGATCTAATGAATTCTCTCGCAAATCTTTTAAAGCCAAGCTTAAACCAGTATACGAAGCAATTGATTTTTTACATGTTGCTAAATATGTAGCACACTGAGCTAAAATAATTGAGGCCTCGGGCATACCTATCATTTTTACAGCCTGCATTGTAGTAGTTGCTAAAACCAATGCTGTGGGCATTGCATTTCCAATATCTTCAGAAGCAAAAATAACCATTCTTCTGGCAATAAATTCTGGATCTTCACCATACTCTATCATTCTTGCTAAATAATGAAGTGTTGCATCGGGATTGCTACCTCGCATAGATTTAATAAAAGCAGAAATTGTATCGTAATGACCATCGCCTTTTTTATCGTAAGTTCCAAACTTTTGCTGAATAATTTTATGGATTAATTTTAGTGTAACTTT
>CAZRHM010000013.1:8519-16224 GCA_964599845.1 uncultured Candidatus Saccharibacteria bacterium | reverse complement strand
ATTTGTAATGATTGGCATGTGCATAGATGGTATAACTGCATAAAATCTTTTGTCTAATACTTGAGTTGATTGAGTTAAATTATGGATAAAATCCTGGTAAATATTGACTTGATTAACTATTGCCTCAGATGTGTTTTTTTGTTTATACTTTTCGAGTAATTCAAGATACTTTGCTATATCTGTACGTTGAGTCCTAATAACTATTTGAATAGGAAAACGGATAGAGTTTAATAATGCAGCAAAAGAACCAATTCTGGCATCTTGTTCTGCAGAATCTAATAAATCAAAATTTAACGATGTGGTTTCTAATACTAAAGAAACCTTACCATTTTTAAGTACCACTAAATCATCACGGATATCTTCTATATCTAAATGGCCCTGAGTACTAACTTTTTTTGAATCAAAAATTCCCATAAAAAAATGTTTCTTTTAAATTGTACAGGTTAATTGAAAGTTCTTCAAACTTTGAAATTTATTAATTAGTTATTCGTTCTTGTAAATGTAGATTAATTTGTTATTATTGCGGCACGACACTAAGTAATTTAAAGAACTAAATTATACACATAGACTAGCTAATATATTGACTATACACCTGTATTGCTGCTATAATGTGATGACATGAGTATTTTTGAAATTTTTAACCAAAAAGAGAAAAGTAATATAGGCAAGTTCGAATGTACTTTCGATAAACTTGCAGATGCTTTTTTATCTGTTACAAACTTTATGGGCATGTCTAACCCATCTGCTGTTACAAAAACAGCTGGTAAGGCTATCACTATAGTTAAAAAGAAAGGTGGTTATGTTTTAAGTTTGAATATGTTCAATCCACCTATAGAGTTAAAATGGACAGATCTTGAAAATGTTAAAGATCTTTCTAAAGTACTTGATTCTTATGCAAACACAAGTACTAAAATCGGTTATATTAACCAAGTATCTGCAAACGGGCAATCATTGTATCAATTAGCTATTGCTTAATTAATCTTATAAAATAATACTTACTGTTTTGGTTGAATAAATATATGTTTGACGCTACGTTAATATTGAACTAATGTATGCGTTTATAAAACTGTATTTAGATATAAAAACTAGTTTAATTCACCTACATAGAATGTGTTAAGCATTTCGACAGACCTTTCAGTAGTATGAGAACTGTCAAAAAGTGAGGTTATATCTGTTCCACATTCATTTATTATTGCTGCAGCACCACCTGGATGGGTACTTGGGTAATTTTGTGGGATTTTATAAACTTTATTATTGTAAACTACTAAACAATTTCCAATAGAGTTAGCTTGGTTTATTTGTTGCATAGTAAAAGTTTGAGATAAATTTTGGCTTTCGTCTTCTAACTCACCTGCGTAAAATTCTCTTATTTGATTTACTGCTGCAACAGAAGATCCGTGGTTTTGTACAAAAAGATCTGATATATCGTTACCACATTCGTTAGCGAGTATATTCATCCCACCTGGGTGTTTTGCAAAAAAATCTTGTGGGACTCTGTACACCTTGGAATCATTAATTATTAAACAGTTTTGCATTGTATTAGCATTTGCTACCTCTTGTCTAGTAAATGTTCTTGGGATTTCGGATTCTTCATTATTATCTACGTTAGAATGATTATGGTCGTTATCTTGTACGTTTCCAGAATCATTTTGGTTAATAATTAAGTATGCGATTATACCTATAATTACAATTATTATTATTGCAAGGACTGGATAAATTATTTTATAAACTGTGTTCATAATTTATTTTAATAAATAAAGCACCTTTAAAATTTTAAAGGTGCTTTAAATTTAATTCAACTTTTTGCTATTTATAGACCTTCTCCGTTAGATCTAGTTGAAGCAAAGTATGTATCTAGGAATGAGAAGTATGCTTCTGTACCTGCAAGTTTGTACACACACTGAGCAGCTATTGCAGAGTCAGTAGCCATTGGATCGTGGAAGCTTAATGGATAGTCTCTGAATACGTAAGCAGATTTACCTGTGTCTACTAATGCTTCTTTAATTTTTGGATATTCTTCGTTGTGATGTCTTTGGCAGAATGGACATTCAAGATCACTGAATTCGATTATTGCGTATCCAGAATCTTTGCTACCTATAAAAGGATCGTCATCGAAACTAGCAGTTACATTACCTTCAATATAATCTGCATATTGTGATACAACTCCGTCGATTTTACCTTGATCGTTTTCTTTTAACCCATCTATTATTGCAACAAATACATCTGAAGGTAGGGCTCCAGATACTCTGTATCCTGTTACTGAGTCTCCACTAATTTTGCCCACTACAAATCCTGGTGTTCCACTAACTCCTGCAGCAGTTCCATCTGATAGATCTTTTGCTATTTCATCTGCAAATTCACGTGTATCTACACATTCTTGGAATGCATCTAGGTCTACCCCTAAATCTGATGCTAAGTCGGCAACTGTTAGTCCAGAACCACCGGTGTTTGTATTCCCGCCAGTGTTTGTGTTTCCACCTCCTGTACCAATGCCACCACTATTTTTTATAGAGTTAGCAATGTTATTAAGTCCAAAAAATATGCTAATCGAAAAAATTAAAAAAGAAAGGAATATTGAAATTGGAAGCATAAATGGTTGAATATCAACCGTGATAACATTGTTATTTTTATCCATATTATAAATAAATAAAGTAAGATTAGGATTAAGTTTGGCAATTATTAAAATCAAAATGCAAACTTAATTATTTTAGTTTATTAATTATAAAAATACAAATTATCTTCTGATCTTCTTTTTAGTAAATCGTTTCCAGTTTTTTAAAGTTTTTTGTTTTTTAGTCGTTATTTTAATAGCTTTTTTGACTTGTAGTTCTTTATCGGATTTTTTTAATACTGATTTTATTCTTCGAACAATTTTAATTAACCATACAGTAATTAAGTAGTCGCTAGTTAGTACATAAAGTAGTGTAAAGAACATTATTACTGTAACTATCGTTATTGTTTCACCAAACAGTATTAAACTTAGTAAAACTAGCACAGGTGTATATTGAAATGTTTTTACTGTTAAATTAATATTAAATTTTTTCGAAGAATTTAATAATTCTTCAATAGTTGGACTTATTTGGTTTAGTGTGTTTGCAAGTAACATAAAGCTGTATGCCAAAAATGTTAGTAATGCAAATATATATACATATAAGTAAATTTCAGTTACTAAAAAGTAATTAGAAAATAAGGATATAAACCCTGTAAACAAAACACTAAAAACTACTATTGTGGTTACAAAGTTTGCTAAAGAAAGTGAATAGACTCTAATTGATTCTTTATTAATTTTATTACGCATAATAAAGTATGCGGTAGAAAGTAAAAATGCAACTAACGTGAATCCTCCAATTAATAATGCATGCACTTTATAATCTGAAGATGAGTTGTGCACACTAACGATTTCATAATTTTGAGCACTTTCTGAGTTAATTTTTACATTGTCTAGTAATTCTTGTAGTGATGTTTCAAATATGTAATATTCGTTGTTTACTTTTATTGTTTTTGAGTTGTTTAGATAATTTTTTAAATCTTGGGATTCATTAATATTGCTAATTTTTATATGTGGATTAATTAAACTGAACTCTAATCCATTATTTAAATAAAGCAGTGCTAAACCTAATGCAGATATTAAAAAAAGAATTATTGTTACAGCCTTTAATTTTTTACTCATCTATTTAAAAATAATTTTTTTAAGTATGATTTTTCTTTACTATATAAATTCCTTCCTAATTCGTATACTGTAAGAACACATAAAATTTGAACCATTAAAAATACAACAGTTAGTGCCATTGAATCAATTGCAAGTCTATAATTTATAGGTAGTTTATATAATCCTAAAAGAGTAAAAACTAAAACTAATAATAGATTTAACAATAATGACTTATTATAATCTTTACTAAAAATTCTATTTAAAACTCCAATATTAAATACAGTAATAAATAAAAAGCCTATTGCCGATCCGTAAGATAAATTTCCGCTTAAGAATTTAAACATAACCAGTGTAAGTAATAGTGAAAAATTAAGTGAAAATATAAAGAATATTGTTTTAACCAATGATTTTTTATTTAGTAAAACTAACGTTAAGAATAATACTAGATTTAATACAATTCCTCCTAGTAATAATATTGTAAAGTTGTTACTTATATTAACACCAGAGTTAATAGTTTTTGGTGTGTAATTAACTTCTATACTATTTGTTAATGGATCATCTCTAAAATATGTAGAAGTTATTTTAATAACATCAGTGGCAACCTTAGAATCGCCTATGTTTTGATCTGTGTTTAGCAATACAGCTCTAACCCAGTTGGTATTACCTTCATGATTAGCAAGTTGGTACACAGGTAATAAATCAATGTTCATTGCAACATAAGATTGTTCTGGATTATTAGCTTGTTCTTGGTTTTGAGCACTCACATTTACTAGATTTATTTTGCTTAATTCTGTTAGTAAGGATTCGTTAAATGTTAATACTAAGTTAGGCAGATTAATTCTTGTTGACTGCGTTTCGGATACAGCTACTTCTATAGAGTTTGACCTAAATGTTGAATTAATATCTTTGTCCGATAAACTAATAGTAACATCGCTTAGAGGATTAACAATGTCAAATGTAATGTTTGCTTTAGCCATTAGCATTTGGGCATATGTATTTTTCGAATTGTAATATTCTGGTATTTTTAGGTTAATATTGTATTTTATTTCATCATCTACATATTCTTCTGTTAAATATACAAAAATGTCGGATAGCTCAGCGTTGTCTATTCTTTTTTGTATTTGATTTAATGTATTTTTAGCTTGCTCTTCTTTTGTTTTATCGTCTAAGCTTGAGTCAATTACTAACTCACCTTTGTATTCAGTTATATCCCCAAATCCTACACTCTTGCGTAAGCTAGGAAAATCTACAGGATATCCAATTCTAGAAAATCCAACTGAAGGAAATGTATAGGTTGAATTATTTATTTTTACAGAAAACTCTGGTAAAGCTAATAAAACAATTGCTGCAAATATTATTATTACGCTTAATATTTTGATTCTTAGTAAGTTCATATTTAGAAGATTATACAAAGAAAAAGCTAAAAGTTAAACGAAAAAAGTAATGATTGGCAGTTGTTATTATCAGAAGAGATATGTTGAATTATATAAAGCTGTAATAACGTGTATGTTGTTCTATAACAACAATCTGTACAAATTTTATATAGGATTACTTATTTATTGCTATTTAGATTACATACTAGCAAGTTTGTATTTTGTCCCTCTGCCCTGTCCTTCAACTTTCAACAATTTTTTTCGAACTAAATCATTTAAGTCTCTAAAGGCCGTCATTGTTGAAACTTCCATCATATGGCAATAATCCTCTCTTTTTATTTGAGGAACATTTTGAAGATATTTCAGTACTTTTAGTTGTCGTTTATTTAAGTTTAGGAATGGCTGTTGTTTTGATTTTTCTTCTTCTACAATAAATCCGTTTATTTCTTCTTTTACATTCACTATGTCACTTAAAAATGCTGCTATAAATGTATCGATCCAAAAGCTTAAATCATAGGTTTTTTGGTAGATTTGGAATGCTTTTTGGAACTTGTCTTCTACATTATCAACTACTCTTGTAACGGAAGTATATATTTTTGATCCATAGCCATTCTTAAGCATTAAATAATCAAGTATCGCTGTAATTGTAAATTTATTACCTGCTGTAAACGGACAAATTTCAATTAATCTTAAAAATACCACTGCAATTCTTACCAATGGTGTAATTGTTGGAATCGAATACTTGTACCAATCTACTAAATCTTGAATTTCTGTATCAATATCGTTAACTTTAAGGTTTTTATCTCTAAGTTGTACATAGCTATCCCATCTTTCGTCGATTTTGTCTGTAAAGCTTCTAAAGCTAGCCTCCCATGTTTCTCTCCACTGAGTAAGTACAAGCTTATTTAAGTGAAGTATTACTGGCTTATCTAATTCTGCATATGTATCGGCAATGCTGGATCTATTAAAATCTAGTGCATTTTTAAAATTTTTTAGAATTGATAATCTTGTCTCATCAACTCTATCTAATTTTTGAGTTGAAACAAGCTTTTCGGCGTCTTTTAAAGTTAAGTCTAACTTTAAAATGTGTGCTAAATGAAAAATATCTAAAGATTTGCTTCTTTGGCTTAATTTATAACGAACATTATAAGAAAGATCTAAATTCTGTAGTGTTGTTTTATGATTTTCAAATTTAACAAGATTTTGTACTGATTTATCGTTATAGCTAAATTTAGGGCTATACATAAATTCAATAGTAAAAAATAGTATCAGAATAATAACATAAATTTTTTACGAAAAAAGATGAAAACTGTTGCTACAAAAAGACAACTCGGTTACAAGTATCTAAATAGTATTTTTTGCTATTTACACCTGTAATCTCTACTTGTAAAAGCATCGAACTTAATAACGTAAGCCATATAAGCAGATTCTCCATCTTTTAATGGTAGTGGTACCTGAGCCTTGATATTTTTTACTATATCTATTTTTACTTCATCGTTATCAAAAATACTGTTTTCAGATAAAACAGGGAAGATTTTTATAACTGCACCATCTAAACTTTGCAGTTCTGAAGTTGTTAATTTACCACTATTGTATAGTGCTTGGTAAGTAGCAAGCATTTCTTTAGATAGTGTGTCTTGATCTAACATTGAGGCAATCACAAAAGCTCCTACAATGTCGCATTTGCCATCGAATTTATCGTCAAAATTGCCTACCATTGCCCAACTTTTTCCAATTTGTTCTGTTTTTTCTGGCAACTCAAACCTATTTAAAATAGACTCATAAGATTCTATTTTTGAATTATTTAATATTATTGAATGTGGATTTCCTGTAAAAAGTGAAAAAATTGAAAGTGGACAAATAATCATAAATGGAAGTGCAAAAAAGAATAATGAAATTCTAGGGTCAATGATTTTAGTTATATTCTTCATATTTAATTAAAATTTTCTTCTTTAATTTTAGCAAAAGTTTTTTGTAGTATTAGTTTTTCTTCTTGTAAAAAACTCGATAATACATAATCATTTCCCTTAATATGTTTTCGTAATTCTGGTGTTCTGTTATCGACACCAATTCTTAGTCTCCAAAACTTGTTCGTTTTTAAAGTTTCTTCTACAGAAATTATTCCGTTATGTACTTTTGGACCTTTTGTGTATGTTATTTTATATTCACCTAATTTAATATCAAGATCGTCGTGAACTAATAAAATCTCGTGTGATTTGATTTTATAATAGTTGGAAATTAACGATACTGCTTGTCCGGACAAATTCATAAATGTTGTTGGCTTAGCTAACACTTTGTTTTCAGCTCTTTTAATAAAAGATTTTAGTTTTGAATCTTCACTAAAATTCTCAGAATTGTACATGTAGTCTAAAAATAAAAATCCAGCATTATGGCGCGTATTTTTATACTCTCTTCCTATATTGCCTAATCCTACGATCAATTTTATTTTAGAATAATCAAAAACAGGTGAATTCATATATGGATTATATAGTTTTAAATTGAAAAGTTTAAGCAGAAAGTTTTTGAACCAGTGGTCTTCCGAATTGTCTAATAGACAATTATGCTGACTCAACCAATAGCCCACGGACTAAGGCGATATTGTCAGACCAAAAGAAAAAATGTTGGACATTCTTATAAACCACTGGTCCAATTAAATTATAACAGAGATTGAATTTTTGTACTT
>CAZRHM010000013.1:0-8509 GCA_964599845.1 uncultured Candidatus Saccharibacteria bacterium | reverse complement strand
TATTTTGATTGCACGTAATTATTTTGTGAAAACATTGTAAATAGTATATTTATAAAAATTAGAATAAAATTATAGGCTATTTGTAAAATTGTAAAATCTTACAACTTGGAAAGATTTAATGTATTATTAAAACTATGAAAACAGAAAAAATATCTAAATACGCACAGCAAATTATAGATAAATATAAAAATTTAGATTTAGGTAATAAAAAAGTACGGTGTCCCTATTATATAAATGTAAAGAAGAATAAAGACTTAAGAGCAATGGTTGGAAAAGGAACTCCAGAAGAAATAATAATGGAGGCTAGAATATGGGAAAAACTAAAAGGAATAAATTTTGAAAAAATGACTGAAGAAGAAATAAGAAGCTTTTTAATAGAAAGAGGGCTTGGTATTGATTGTTCTGGTTTTGTTACACATGCTTTAAATTACTGGCACTATTCCAAAACGGGAAAAAATATTTTTAATGAATTAAACCCAGGTTACGACAAAATCTTACGTAAAATTGTATATTTTCTAAAACCTGTAGAAAATTTAGGAGTATTGCAACTATGTTCCGATAAAAATTCTTTTCCTGTACAAATAAACGATGTAAAACCTGGCGATGTAATAAGATCAACCTGGAAAAGGAAAAATTCTTACCATATTTTAATAGTTACTGAGGTTACAAAATCAGACAACGGAGTTGTAAAGAAAATAAAATATGCTAATTCTACAGAGCAATATGGTAAAAATAACGGTGTTAGAGAAGGGGAAATTGAAATAACCGATATAAATTTACCTTTACATAAGCAAAACTGGACAGATGTAGACGAAAATGGGATTAACCATCAACTCGAAGGGTATCTGTTTGATTTAGAAAAGAATGGAATTAGAAGAATTAAAGCTGTGGAGAAATTGCAAGCTTAAAAAGACATTGTGTAAGTTGATGTGTAATAAAAGTAATTAAGGATCACTTTTCCAATACAAATATTAAATATGCAGAGACAAAGAACAAGCACATCTATATACTAATCATTTCGCTAATCGACTTCAGAGCTTCTTTAATCCATGGCATTATTTGTCTGTCGTAAATGACTGTAGTATCTGTTTGAATTCTACAAATTTCATCGAATTTATTTTTAATACTTCCTTTTTTTGAAAAAAATAAAATAATTCCATCTTCGTTAATATCTGTTACTGAATAAGCTTCTTTTTGAAAAATTAAAGGTTTGTCTTGTTCTTCATCTATAAAAATCACATTTTCTTTTATTTGCTCATTAATTCTGTCTATTGCTGAATTATCACTTTGAAGCCGATATATTCCTGTTAAAGGCTCAAAGCTTATTTCGGTATTATCCTTAAAAGCTCTTAAAAAAATCTGGGCACCCTTTATACTGCTGGTATCTTCAAAACTATACCTATATTCAGATATGTCTAAATTTAAAAATGTTGCTAAATTTAACAGAATTAAATTTGGACTTGTTAAAAATTTTTGAAACAGTTTACTTTCGAATGCTGCATTTGCAGTTTGTCTGGCATTAGTTTCGATAAATTTAAATTCATTATTGGTGTAAATTAGGTCAATTCCTGCAAAACCTAAATAACCTTGTGCACGCATATAATCTGTTAGGTTTTTTAAATCTTTCTTTAAAATTATTATTGCATTAGGATCTTTTTCTGAAATTTGTTTGTAAGATATTGCTCCGAAAGTAAAATCGTTTCCAATTGTAGACCCTTTAGATGGTGTTAGTGTTTCGTCTCCTGTTATTTGATATTGAAATGCTCCTGATATGTAAGTACTTGGTGTAATTACTATATTAAATGTAAATGTATCTCCTTTTAAAAATTCAGTAACTTTAACTGTGTTGCCTTCCAGTTTTTTTTTAACTTCTTCAAATTCTTCTTTTTTATTTATTATGTATGTTCCGGCACCTGTATGAGTTTTTTCTGTTTGGATTACAAATTCTTGCCCAATTGTTTTTGTTAAGTCTTTATAGTTTAAGTTTTGAGCTTCTTGAGTTAATGTTTTTGGACAAGCCAGGTTCAAATCTTTAAAGATTTGAACCTGGCGTAACTTGCTTTCGAATTGTCTATTAAGTTCAAAATCATTATTTAAAAGAACTCCTCCCAGTTTTTCTATTTTGTATTTAATATTATTTGCAGGTAAAAATGTTTGTGCATAAAAGCCTTCTTCTGTTTTTATTTGATTTATCCATTCAATTGTTTTGCTATTCGATAGTAATTGCCCCGTTGTTTTATGCTCTAGTAAAATGCCTTCTTTTTCTAGGCAAAAAACAGAAACCCCGATTTTTTGTAATTGATCTACAATTGAGTTATTTTCAATACAACAAATATGGTAATTCTTTAAAAGAGTTTCGTTTCCTAATGCTCTTTCTGGTTCGCGGCAAAAATATATAAGTGGTTTATTCTTAAGTTTTTCGTTTATTTGTTGTAATAAATCCATTTAAGATTTGTTAATTTTATATACTCTAAATCTGTCTATTACAAAGTCTGGTTTTTGCCCATCAAATGTAAAGACATTGCTTATAATTATTGCACCATCTTTTAATTCTTTTTGGAGTTTTGTTTTTAGCTTTGCCATTTCTTCTCGGTATATATATAAATATACTATATCGTACTTACTAAAGTTATGTTTATAAAAAGATTTATTTATTATTTTTGCGTTAGGTAGCCCTTTTACTACAATTGCAATCTTACTAATTAGGGTTAAAAATGGATTAATTTCAATACCCTCTGCATTCATTCCATGTTTTGCTGCCCACAAAACTGTTCTTCCATCACCCGAACCTAAATCAACAAAGTTTAGTTTACTTAAATCTTCTAATTTAAATTGTTTTGAAATTGTTTTAAATGCTTTGTCTAATTTTTTAATTCTCGATGGGTAATATGGTGTGCTAAATAAAAAACCTATTAGAATATAAAAACATAAAATTAGCCAAATAATTACACAAAATAAAAGGGTTATTTGAATTAGTATCATCTTCCTGAGTTAATACATATATAATTAATTATTTTCTCTGAATCTTTAAGTTTTAAAAATCCTGCAATTGAAAGTAGAGATGTATAGCTTAAGTCAAAACCTTTGTTTTGTGCATATTCTTTAGCTGCAATTAATTCAGTGTTTGTTATTGTTAAAACTTTGCCATTTGTTTGGTTTATTGCCTTCATAATTTGTGGTTTTCGTAAAACAGGTTTTGCAATTATTGAACCTGCAAGTGATGGAGACTCGTCTCCTGTGTAAGTAGGATCTAGCGGATGACAACTTTGAGTTTGGCAAATAATTAACTTTGGCATTTTTTCTTCTTTTTCTAATTTATAGAATAAACCTTGTACCATACCAACAAAAGCCGTTCCAGAAGAAACAGGACAAATAATACAAGATTCTGCTCTGCTTTTTTTTAGAATTTGATTATAAATTTCAAAACCTAAAGACCAGTAAGCTTTTACAATTTCATTGTCTGTAGCACTTCTAATGTTTGGAATTTTGTTTTTGAGTGAAATTTGCAACGCAGTCTTTTTTGAATTCTTTTTAATAATTAACTCGTGATTAGTATTTTTAATTTTTTGTTGAATTAATTCAACTTTTTCGGAACTTGTAAATGGTTCCACAACTATGCGCAGTTTAAAATTATTAAAATCTTTTAAATATTCAATAAAGCTTATTGCAGCATTTCCAGAAGAAGTTATTACTGCTTCATTAATATTTTTACTTAAAAGCATTGTTAATTTAAAAGCTGTTGCCCTGTCTTTCCACGAGCCAGTTGGGTTTAAATCTTCTCTTTTTAAGTAAATCTTGTGCGTTGAATCTTCTATAGTATTTACAGGTGTATTTCCTTCGTTTAATGTTATATACTCAGTTGCATTTACATTCTTTTTTATTTCTTTAAAATCCCAAATAGACATATATTAGTTTAAAAATGTTAATATATAGATAGTAAATTTTAGCAAATATATTATATGAATAACGATAATAATGTTAAATCAAATTGGATTAAATTATCTGATAGTTCTTTTGTTTGCTCTGAATGTGATAACGAAGGAGAAATCTTAACAAATACTATAGAAGGATTAGTTAAAGCAGATTTAGAACAAATTAAAGCAGATTTGACTGAATTTCCAACTAAAGTAATCTACGGCGTTTGCCCAACATGTGGAATGGAATTTGTATTTAGACTAAGTGAAGGTGATTTATATTTAGAACCAAGTGAGGAAGAAAAATAATAAATTAACTTTGTGTTAATTTATAAATAATCCAATTAAAAAAGATTTAAAAACAAAGCTTTACTTAAGTTTTTGTAGTTCTAATCGTAAATAATCTAGTTGATTTCGAAGTTCTTCTAATTCATTTATAGAATACCCACTTTTTTGAATAACTTCATTGTTAACTTGAGTTTGTCCATTTTTATAACCAACTAAGTAAGCGATAATGCAAAAGACTACTAATATTATTATAAAGGTAACTTTTGCCATTGCACCTAAGGCTAAAAAGAAAGCGATAAAGCTTCGTAATAAACCAACTATAACTTTAAAAAAGCTTTTAAAGATTTTTGTAATAACAGGCAAAATACTATTTGCTGTAGATTTTTTTTCTGGTTTAACTTCGTTTGTATTTTCGGTAAAAGTTTCTGTTTGCATTTTGAGTATTTGTTAAGACTATCTGTTTTAAGTATAACATCAAGATGTACTTCATATAAACCAGTGTCATTATTTAAATCAATTACGAGATCAGTCCTCTTAAGATCAACTGGCATATATTTTTTAACGATTTCCATTACTTCTCCATAAATAACTTGGATAAATAAATTATCATTGTGCTCGCAACTTATATATACATGAATCATGCCTGAAGCCAATTCGCTATCATATTCTTTTGCAAGTCTATTAGCATAGCTTTGCAATTCAGCAGCATCCAAATACCTATCTTCATCTTCAAGCTCTCTTTGTTCCGTGGTCACGACGCGGGACATAATTAATTTTGTATATGCTTCTATACTGTTTGGGAATCTTTCATGTAAAAGCGCTATTTCCTCTCTTAATCTAATAGCCGTATCTTCTAGAAGTTTTTGTTCGATTGAGTTTATATCAGATTCGTAATAATCTTCATTATCATCATCTGGCCAATCTCCATGGTTGAACTGCGCATCTCCCATATTTCTATCTATAATTAGCCGGGATTTTACACTACAAATCGAAAAATTAAAAATTATTTTTATTAGTGATAAACTATTTACATGGAAAGATCTCGTAAAGAATCAAAATTATCACCATATTCGTTACCGTACTTAAGAGAATATTTATTAAATTTAAAAAATAATAATTATTCCCAAAACACATTGGAACATTACAAAAGAGATTTAGAAATCTTTTCGGCATTTTTATATTACATAGAAACATCTTTCGAAAAAATTACAAAAATTGATTTAATAGAATATAAAGGATTTTTAAGAGATCAAAATTACATACCAATTTTACATGCATACAATAAAGGTGAAAAATTAACAGAAGAAGTGATTCAAAAAAGCAAAACTCAAATTTCCGAAAAAAAACAGGCATTATATAAAGGGCAACTTTCCGATAACTCAGTTAATAGAATGCTTTCGGCGGTTAGATCTTACCTTACATTTTTAGAAGATATAGATAAAACACCACCAATTCCACCAAATGCAATAAAAATGATTAAGGCAGAAAAAAAAGAAAAACAAGTTGCAGAATTAGATGAACTAATAAAACTAATTGAATTCCCGAGCGATTATGAAGAAGACCATATTGTTGCAAGCAGAAATCGTGCAATTTTAGAATTGATTTTTTCTACCGGTATGAGAATTGCAGAAGTTATTGGTTTAAACCGTGACCAAATACGAACCGATAATGGTGTGGCCGTCGATAATAAAATGTATGTTCTAGGTAAGGGAAAAAAGCAACGATTTGTATATTTAACCGACAGAGCTTTATTTTATTTAAATGAATACCTAAAAAAAAGAATCGATAACTACCCTGCAATGTTTATACCAACTCGTGGAACAAGAAAAGCAACAGAAAACCCATATATAGTAAGACTTTCCACAAACTATTTACAAATGAAAATTGCAGAATACCGAAGACGACTTGGTATTGTTGTTCCAACAAGTGCCCACAGCTTAAGGCACGGATTTGCAACATATTTAGCAGAAGAAGGTGCAAATCCAGCCGCAATTCAAAGGCTTTTGGGACATTCGTCGTTACAAACTACGTCAAGGTATGTACATGCATCGGATAAGTTTGCCGAAAAGGCACACAGAGAACATCATCCATTGGGCGATAGCAAGTAACAAATAACAAAAACCTAAAAGATTTAGATAATAAAGTAAAATGTTAAAAGTTGTAAATATGTGTTATCACCCCCACGAGCGAACCGGAATACAGAATCTATTAAGCAACATAATTCTTACTTTCGCATTCATAACATACAACAATAATTATTTCTGATAAAAAATACAGGTATACAGTTAATACCTAACAGCTATAAGCTTTTACATTTATGCTTTTCAAATTCTTAAATTTAAGCTAATCTTTAAATATGAATTCACAAATACAAAAAATTATAAAAGCTGAAGAGCAAAGGCAACAAAATACATTAGACTTAATACCATCTGAAAATTTTTCGTCAAAAGCAGTTCGAAGTGCAGTAGGTTCTGTTTTAATGCATAAATATTCAGAAGGCTACCCTGGCGCAAGATATTACGAAGGAAATGAGCAAATTGATGAAATTGAAAATTTATGCCGTAAACAAGTTTTAAAAGTTATGCTTGCTAACGATAGTGATGACATCAAAAATAACTGGCATGCAAATGTACAGGTGTTATCGGGAAGTGTAGCGAATTTAGCAGTTTATAATGCTGTACTAAAACCTGGCGATAAAATAATGGGAATGTATTTACCTGATGGAGGGCATTTGTCGCATGGATGGTCGTATACACCCACAGATAAAAGAGATGGTAAAGATGATGGAATGGCCTATTATGGCGGATCAAGCAAATTAACACTTAACTCAAAAATTTTTAAAGTTGTGCAATACAAAACAGATCCAAAAACTCACTTGTTTGATTACGATTTTATAGAAGAATTAGCAGTAAAAGAAAAGCCGAAAATGATAATTACAGGAGGCACTGCTTATCCAAGAGGAATTGATTATAAAAGAATTAGAGAAATAGCCAATAAAATAGGTGCAATGTACCTAGCAGACATAGCCCATGAAGCTGGTTTAGTTGCAGCAGGAGCAGTTGAATCTCCATTTAAATATGCAGATTTTGTTACATTTACCACTCATAAAACTTTTCGTGGCCCAAAAGGAGCTGTAGCATTATGTAAAAAAGAATACGCAAAAAAGCTTGATCGATCTGTAATACCTGGCTTACTAGGTGGTCCTTTTAACCATAATATAGCTGGAATTGCTCAGGCAGCATTTGAAATCGATACTCCAGAATTTCAAGAATACGCAAAAAAGGTTGTAAAAAATGCAAAAACAATGGCTAATGAATTAATAAAATATGGTTTTGATGTTGTATCAGGTGGCACAGACAAGCATTTGGTTTTAGTAAATTTAACTAATAAAAATATTAGCGGAAAATATTTTGCTAAAGCCTTAGCAAAAGCAGGAATAATTGCAAATATGAATACAGTTCCTTACGAAACCGGTTCTCCTTCAAATCCATCGGGCATTAGATTTGGTACGCCAACCATAACCACACGTGGTTTTAAAGAAGATAATGTTAACGAATTAGTGAAATTAATTAATGAGGTATACGAAATAGTAAAAAATAAAAGCAGTGATGAATTTGACGATTATACAAATTTTTTAGATAGTAATAATGAGCTTGCAAGTATAAACAAACAAGTACTTCAAATCTGTAAAAATTTTCCTCTACATATATAACTGTTGCATAACTAAATATTAAAAGATATAATTCGCCAGTTACTGGTAACGTATCCATGGGCATATATGGTGAAAGCTATCAATTAGAAACTGGAACAAATAATCCAATTGAGACTGTTGCGAATCCAGCTGACATAGATTACATTTCAGAAAAAATATCTCCTTATTTTGAATCTATACAGCGTATAAGTATTGGTGTTCAAATAACTGCCGAAACTACAATTAAAGGTGAAACACATAGTCTACAGTTATTTAACAGAGGAAGATTAAAAACTAAAGGTACACCTACTGTAAGTAGCCTATCGGGTGGAGCTTCAATATATATTAGCAATTTTAATGACGGTATATGTAGAGCAGAACAACAACACTTACTAAATCACTTAGTATGGGAAAGAGAAATTATTGAAAGTGAAACGGATGCACGAGTTAGAATTAAAGATATTTCTAGTCTAGGACTGGAAGGCCTTACACTGTTAATATATATATTAAATACTCGCTCACAAGAAAAAGGGACTATGTTATTAGAAAATCGTCAAGAATTAGGAGTTATTGATAAAAGAGGTAAAAATGAATGGATTGAATTAGTAAGTTTAAT
>CAZRHM010000012.1:7969-16375 GCA_964599845.1 uncultured Candidatus Saccharibacteria bacterium | reverse complement strand
TTAGCTTCTCTAACATTATCAGATAGTTTTTGTAATTGTTCAGGTTGAGTAATCCAGTATAAAAATTCCCATGCTTCGTTTGAATAAGGCCTATTTAAAGTAACCATATTACCCCAATAATCTGCCCAATTAAGTATTGGTTGATTTTGACCTTCAATTTGCGGCATTCCAGCTACACCAATATCAATCCCAAGTTCTAGTTGCTCATTTAATCTTAAAACATCTCTAAGTCTCCAGCTTGGTGCTGCAATCATTGCGGTGTTTTCTTCTAAAAAGCTTGCAGATTCATTTTTTTGATCTCTATTCCAAGTATTATTAGAATCGGTTGTAAAGCTTTTAAAAAAGTTTATTGCATCTACTGAGTCAGAGTCAGCAGAAAAAGTTGGATTGTTTGCAGAGTCAGCGATTTGAACTCCATTTTGTATTAAAAATAAGTTTACTAGTTCAAAAAAGAAGGAGACGTTTTCAGTTAAACCTGCAGAAAATCCAGATTGATCAATTCGATTACCATCTTTTATAGTTAAAGCTTGTGCCGCAGTTTTAAATCTTGGCCATCTATTAGGTGGTTCAGTTAATTGAACTGAGTTTAATAAGTCACGATTATAAATTATTCCTAAAGTATCCATCCATAAAGGTACACCAAAAACTACTCCAGCATTTGCAAAATCAGTTGTTACGGCAGGGTGAAAACTTGCACTAAAATTGTTAGCATCGTAAGTTGTACTTGATCTTGTGTATGCTTCGTAATCCCCAGCCCAAGTGTTATGAACCATAAAAATATCTGGTAACTGAACAGGGTCAGATGTATTCAAGACACTATTTAATTCATCTCTATAAGATTTTGAAGCAGAATTAAAATCACCTGTTGGCCATTTATTAGCGTATTCAATGGTTACATTTGGTTTAATGGTTTTGTATTCATCTAAAAGTGGTTGTACTACTTCACTACTTAAAAATACCCCCCACCATTGGAGAACAACATTTTGAACCTGATTATCACCATTATTGTTTTGATTACTAGTGTTATTTGAACTCAATAATATAAATGCCAGTCCAACTATTCCAATAAAAGCTGCTGCTAAAGCTAAAAAGATTAAAGGAGTTCTTTGTTTGCTTTGTGGTGCCGGAGTATTTACAGCAGGATCTACATACTGGTAGTCTGTAGCAGGATAATTACCAGCAGGTTCTACTGTATAAGGTTGTATTGAAGGTATAGTGTTCATCAAATAGTCGACTCTGTTAACAGTATATATATAAAACAAAAAAGTTGAAAGCTTAAAGTTAATGCAAGATTCTTTGTTTTTACAAGTTTTTTGTATAAACTAATTTTATGGCATCTTTGTATAAATCAGTTCAAAACACCAGAAGAATAGCAATAGGAATTTTAATATTTTTTGTATTAGTTATGGTATGGAATGTTCTTCAAAGTTTTCAAAGATCACAAAATAATTTAGTAGATAACGAAACATCTAGAGCATACATGACTGCCAATAGAATCTTTGGCGAAATTGAATTCCCCGAAATTCCTTCTATACAATATAACCAAGATGCTACTTTTAGAATAGAAAGTGCACACCAAACTTTTCCCGATGTTTCTTATGTTTATAAAATTGAAGAACCAAGGCAAAAATTACTTTCGTTTGAAAATGCATTAAGAACAGTAGGGGTGTTAGGTTTTAATAACCAGGAGCAAAATGAAGTAGAAACAAACCTATTCCGATGGTTAAAAGATAACAACTCTAAAATATTAGAATACGAACAAAGGTTGCAAAAATGGCAAATGGATACCCTTTATTTAGAGAATGAAGCTGCAATACAAAGAAAAGTATTAAATCCCGATTTAAATAGATATATTAATCAGACTGGATCACTACTCTCTCGACTTGGCTTTGATTCAGGTTTAGGATTAAATAACGGAATTGTAGAAGCAAGGTACACAAGAATTGGTTTAGATGGTGTATTTGTCGATGTAACTTCGGTAGATAGCGCTGAATATGTACTATTAAATGTTTATAGGAATCTTTCTCAAGCAGATTTAAAAGATGCAACTGACTTACCACGCAATATAGACAGGAATCAACTGCCAGAAGCAACATCAGGAAAAGTATATAACGATGATCCTCGATTTGGACAAGTAAAACTAATGGTTTCTAATTCTGTTACTGATTTGCAAAATGACATTTTCGAAATAGACTATACAGATTTTGAATATAACCCAAATGCAGGTGCATATATATTAGTTACACCAGAAGAAGCATGGGACTTAGTTCAAACAGGAAAAGGTTACTTAACATTAATGCAAGCACAAGGAAGTAATTTTTTTAATAAACCAGATAGTGTAGATGTTAGAACTTTTGTGGCAGACGCAAGGCTTACTGAACTTGCTTTTTATGAACCTAACGAATGGAAAGGATATGCATATCCTATATATGTATTTACAGGAAGAGCAGATTTGAAAGATGGTAGGCAAGCTCGTTTTGTATTTTATGTAGATGCAATTAAAAGACTATAAGAATACTGAATACTGTTAACAGTTCGTATGCAGTGAGCTAGTAGTTTCACAATAATTAATATAAAATATTTTAAATTAAATATAAACTTTTGCGTGAAAACATTAAACAAAATAGCTTTGAATAAAAGAATATTTGCAAGTTTACTAATTATTGTAT
Source organism: uncultured Candidatus Saccharibacteria bacterium (assembly GCA_964599845.1). Classification (GTDB taxonomy): domain Bacteria; phylum Patescibacteriota; class Dojkabacteria; order J137; family J137; genus CAZRHM01. Next base: position 13,706 of record CAZRHM010000012.1, on the reverse strand, counting down.
CAATATTAGCAAATTCTACTTTTATGCTTTTGTTACCAACAAAAGATGTAAAAGCCCAAGATTCTTCACCTGCAAATTTAATTAAAGGGAACAGTTGTATAGATAACTTTATTGATTGTCCTGCAGATCAATATAATTTAATGGAAGCTCTGGGCAGTAATTCGCTTAAAATCACAGGAGGTGAAATAAATGCCGATAAAATTATTAGTTATCTAAGACAAGAATGGGGTGCAGATGCAAATAGATTATGTATTCCAAATACCTACAAAGACATAGCTCAAATTTATACCAACTTTGTATTAGTAGGTGTTACAGGAAGTCCGCATGAGCCTAGGTTCTGTTCGCCTGGAAACGAGTCTCAAACTGCACCTGAATCAGGTTTTTTTAGTGGGTATAAGGTATCTGGATGTTGCCCAGCAGGTGGTAGATACCAACTAGTTACACCAACCAGGGTAACTCTAGAAGCAGGAGGTGGAGCTGCATATCAAAACTTTGCAATATGTTGTCCAATACCTCAAGGAGCAAGACCTGGCGGCACTAACTATCCTTATCAAAATAATCAAGCACCGCTAACAACAGTAGGCCAATGTATGGATATAAACAATGTTCCTGTAAGTGATCAGTCATATGTAGGCGATAGAGCTATAATTGATGGGATACCTGGTGGCTTAACTAAATCGTCCTCAATAATTAATGTGGCTCCTACTGGAGGATCTTCCAAAGTGTGTGGACAATCTTCAGTGTGCTCAGTAGTTACAAGTAGAGATGGACCACCAACAGGAGTTAGTAATGCAATTAGATTAAAAAATAGCAGTGGAGGGAATACAAATCAGTATGTTGTACCTGCACAAGATCTTGCTATTAATGGTAATAATATAAGTTGTTCACGCTGCTTTAATAGCGGTGAGGCAATATCGGTAGAAGCTAACCAGTTATTAGTATGTGACTCGACCAATTTAGTTAAAAAACAAAGACTAATTAATAATAATGTCAACGATACCCTAGCATTTTTGGCTACAGACTCAACAAACCAACCAATTCTAGCAGCGTGTAGAGGACAAAATGGAATATACATAGCAATTGGTTGTGTAGACCCAACACCTATTGGAATAATTACAGGTTTAATTAGAATAGCTTTGGGTGTTACGGGAGGAATAGCACTAGTACTATTGATTGCAGCAGGAATAGCATATCAAAGTGGTGAAGAAGCAAGAATAGAAGAAGCTAGAAATCGTTTGTTTTCAGTACTATCTGGGTTAGCTGTACTAATATTTAGTGTATTAATATTAAGAATAATAGGCGTAAACGTATTAGATGTTGTTCCTGAAGGGCTATTCTAACTAAGTGGTAATTACAAATTAATTCAAAGTTGCTAAACAAATAATAGTCGAATCTTCTAATACCTTAATAGCAAGTAGTAAAAAGTTATCAAGCTACCAACTAAACAATCCTTAAGGTATAATTTTTTATGAAATTTAAAGACTTTGCTAAATACTTACAAGAACTAGAAGAGATATCTTCACGTAATGAAATAACTGTAAAACTTTCTGAAATTTTTAAAGAATTTAAACCTGAAGATATAAAACCATCAATGTATTTAGTACAAGGAAGATTACTCCCCAGATACGAATCATTGGAGTTTAATATAGCTAAAAAATTGATCCTCAGATCACTTAGCAAAATCGCTAAAAATGACGAAATAGTAAAAAATCTTTTTTCTCAAACAGGAGATGTTGGTTTGGTTGCATTCGAAATAATAAAAGATATAGCTTCGTCCCCTACACTTTTAGGTAAATCAAGCACAGAAAATACTGTTAGTGATGTATATAAAAAAATGATGGATATTGCATTACTTGAAGGTAAGGGATCGCAAGATTCAAAAATGCAAAATTACATTGAATTAGTTAGTGAGCTTGACCCACTAAGTGCTAAATATGCAACTAGAGTAATAATGGGAGAAATGCGTCTTGGTATAAGCGATAAAACAATTTTAGATGCATTATCCTGGTATAAAAGAAACGATAAATCATTAAGAAAGAATTTAGATGCTGCATTTGGCGCAAAAGCAGATATTGGTGAGCTTGCCGAATTAGTAATAAATTCACAATCAAACAATATAGAAGAAGAATTAGAAAAGGTTAAAGTTACACCAGGCATTCCCGTTGCAGCAAAATTAGTAGAAAGAGAATCGAATGTAGAAAAAGTTTGGAAAAGAATGCCAGGCTGTTATGTACAGCCTAAACTAGATGGATTACGTGGCCAGCTACATTTAAATAAGTCCAAAAATGAAGTTCATATATTTAGCAGGAATATGGAAAGTTTAACCAGTAATTTTCCGGACATTGTAGAATCTTTAAATAATTTAAATATTGAATCTGTAATTCTTGATTCAGAAATTATAGGATTCGATTTAAAAAACAACCAGTATTTAACTTACCAGGAAACCATGCAAAGGCGTCGAAAATATAATATAGCCGAATACGCAAAAAATATTCCTGTTAAAGCAATGTGCTTTGACATACTTTATTTAAATGGAGAAGATTTAACAAATTTACCAATAGAAGAAAGGCTAAGGCTACTTAATGAGCTTTTTAATAATAATATGTCCGAAAAAACTAGAAATCTGGACATGTTAGAAACAATAAAGACCGAAGAATTAGTAGAATTAAACGACTATTTCGAAGAAAAGATAGGTAATGGATTAGAAGGTGTAATAACAAAACAGGTGTCGACTGATTACGAACCCGGATCAAGAAATTTTAAATGGATCAAACTTAAAGCAAACACAAAATCAGAACTCGTAGACACAATTGATGTAGCTGTTATCGGATATTACGTAGGTAGCGGACAAAGAGCCAAATTTGGAATAGGTGCATTACTTACTGCTGTTTATGATCCCGAAACAGATAAATACTACTCTATTGGTAAAGTAGGGAGTGGACTTACAGATGAGATGTTACAAACAATAGTAAAAGATTTGTCCGAAATAAAAATAGAAAATAAACCAGATAACTATGAAGTAAAAAAAACAATGGAACCAGATGTATGGGTTAAACCCAAAATAATAATTGAAATAGATGCTGATGAAATAACAAGAAGTCCTAATCATACAGCAGCGACTGGATACAAAACAAAAGTAAAAAAAGATAATGCAGATAGAGGCTTATCGATTAGATTTCCACGAATAAAAGTATGGAACAGAGATAAAGATTATCCCAATTCTGTACAAGAAATTGTTAGAATGTATGAGTTAAGAAAAAGTAAATAATGGAAATTAGTATTTTAAGAACTAGAATTAGATCAATACTTTTAGCAATACTAGGAGTAATTGTTGCTGTAATATTTATACGAATTATTCTAGACTTTTTTGGTGCTGATTCAACAAGCTCATTTGTAAGCTTTTTCAATAATTTTAGTGACTTTTTTATTGAGCCGTTTGATAAATTAATTGATGTAAACAATCAAAATACTACAAACATTAACTTTGATGCACTAGCAGCATTTTTTATTTACTTAGTCTTAGGATTATTAATAATAGAAGTGATTTGCGCTTTTATTTATGACAGTATTGAAGACATAATTCAAAATCTTGTAGATGCAATTTTTAAAATTGTAGAGTTTTTTTTATTAGTTAGAATTATTTTAGATTTCTTTTTAATAAATCAACAAATACCTTTTATAAATACAGTTTATACTGCAACTGACTGGGCAAGTAACATATTTTTTCGGAGAGACTTTATTGACCCTAGAGTAAACTTTTCTGCAATTGTAGTGTTGATTATTGTTGTAATATTGGATTTATTTATGGAGTCATTACTCGATGCGCTGTTTAAAAAGATTGACTATAATAAAATAAAAGATGCGAAACCATTGGCACAAAATATTACAATTAATGTTCCACAACCAGTTGTACATAATAACCCACCACAAGTAAACAACTACTACCGTGAAAACATGCAACAACTTCCTCCGCAAAATGTTTATGTCGCTGTTAGTCAACCAAAACCATCAATTACACAGCGAATAAGAAGTTGGTTTAGTAGAAAATGAACAAGATACAAATAAATTGTTATTTTACTTCGACTAGCTTTCGCGATCTTAAATTCCGGTGATACGTAATAGCAAACCTATGGGCTTCGTCACGAATTCTTTGGACTAAGTAAAGACTTTCACTGCGTCTTTTCAAAATGATTTTTGTGAATTGAGAGGAATCTTCTACCTGGTTAAATTCATCCTTAAATTGATCAGTTAACTTAAAAATCTCTTCCATTTTTTTAGCAAGTCCAACAATAGGAATAGTATTATGTAAGTTAAAATTATAGAGAATTTTATAAGCAGACGCTAATTGTCCTTTTCCACCATCAATAATAATTAAATCAGGAATTTCTTTAAAACTTTGGTCTTCTTTCCAGTTTTTAGCTTTATTTTTTAAATCTTTAGGAATTTGGAGCTCATGTATGTTTTTTGCAATGAAGTACTTAAAACGTCTAGTTAATACTTCTTGAAGCATTGCAAAGTCGTTAGGTTCATTTTTCATTTGGATTTTAAATCTTCGGTACAAGTTTGGCTTAACTTGCCCATTTACCATAACAACCATTGAACCAACTGCATTTTTTCCTTGAATATTACTAATATCGTAACACTCTATTCTAAAATTAGGATTTACCATTAGTTTATCGGATGGAAAATTTAACTGATCTACTAACGAAGCAATTGCATTTTCTCTTTCTCTTCTTAAAATGTTACTAACCATTACATCATCAATATCGCTACTTATTTTAATGTCACGTGTTACGTAGTTTATATCGTTTATTTTATCTCTGAGTTCTGCAGCTTTTTCGAATTGAAGACTTTTTACAGCATTTTTTAACTCGGATTCTAATTCTCTGATTAATTGGTTTCGTTCACCCTTAAAGAATCTTTTTATTTTATTAAATCTATTAATATATTCTTTTTTAGTTTCGAGACCTGCCTCCGTACCTTTAGAAAGTCCAATGTGATAATAAAGACTAGGTTTTTTGTTGCTCGTATAAATATCTTTAGGGTCTTCAGATTTTTGATAAACTAAGTAATTATCGTTTCTGTATGGAAAGATTCTTCTAAGTCTATATAAAACTCTTTTTACAGGATGTGCATCTGGGTAAGGACCAAAATACTCTGCTCCGTCGTCTTTTTTTTCACGAACCATAGTAATTCTTGGAAAATCCTGATATACAGAGTAGTTTGTTGGAGGAGGTTGATTCTTTTTTCTTATTTTTTCAAATCGAACATAAACATAACTTTTGTCGTCCCTTAGTAAGATATTATATTTTGGACGATATTTTTTTATTAAATTACTTTCTAAAATTAAGGCATCAAATTCTGTATCTACCGAAAAATAATCAATATATTTTGCGGTTTCAATCATAATCTGAGTTTTTGTATCTAGTTTCGAGTAATTGTTAAAGTAGCTTTTTACTCTGTTTCGAATATTTTTTGCTTTGCCAACATATATAACCTCGTTTTTTGAATCTTTATACATATAGCAACCAGGAATTTTAGGTGCATTTTTCACTTTTTTTATAAAAGTTTTGGATTTTGTATTTAGAATTTTCTCCACTTTCTGGTAAATTATAAATATTGGCTTTTAGTTTAGATTTTTTTATTATATCATCATATAGGTAACTAATTTTATGGAAGAAGTAATAGCTTACATATTCACAGTTGTAATTGCATCAATGCTTTTCAGCTTTGCTAT
>CAZRHM010000012.1:5757-7959 GCA_964599845.1 uncultured Candidatus Saccharibacteria bacterium | reverse complement strand
ATTGCGTTCCCTGTTATATACTTGCTATATAAACTCAATATCACTAGGAGAATGACAGTAGATTTCACTACGCTAATCGAAAAAAGGAATTTAAAAATTGGTGTTCCTATAATGGGTGGTTTAATAATAATATTAACTGTATTGTTTTTTAATATATTTTTTAATCCAGAAATCGAAAACCATGGAACATTGTTACTTTTGTTTATATTTGTAATATCTGCATTACTAGGAGGTTTTGACGATGTATTAAATATTTTTGGAAGAGATAGAGCAAAACAAAGAGCTTTAAGTAGAACAATTAAATTGATTAAAGTACATAAAAGTTTAAAAAAAAGAATTCTTCTGGCAATATCGCTTCCATACGAGGCATATAAAAGATTCTTTTTTATGCTTGGTTCAAACCCAGGTAAGGGAATTCAGGCTCATGAAAAAATATTGGTTCAATCTATAGCAGGTTTGGCACTGGGTATAGGTCTTTATTATTACTCTTCTAGAACAAGTCCAGGTTTAGTAACATTACCTCTATTCGAATTAAATTTAAATATTGGAATTTTAATGATTCCATTTGCATGGATTGCAGTTCTTTTAATGACAAATGCAGTAAATTTAGCAGATGGTATGGATGGATTAGCAGCTTTATTGCTTTTTTGGTCTTATTTAGGCTTTTTTGTTATAGCACTCGTTAAACAAGATTATCGAATAGCATTCTTAATAGCGACAGTGCTTGGAGCATTAGTTTCGTACCTATACTTTAATATTCCACCAGCTAGATTTCAGATGGGAGATGTAGGTTCCTTGGCAATGGGAAGTTTGCTGGCCTCTGTTGCGTTTATGTTAGGTGAACCTTTACTATTGTTAGTAATTTCTTTTCCTTTTGCGTTAACACTTTTATCGGCTATAATTCAAGGAATAGGGAGAAGGATTTTGGGAAGAAGAATTTTTAGAATGGCACCAATTCATTATCATTTTCAAATGAAAAATGGTTGGTCAGAGGAAAAAGTTGTAATGAGATTAGCACTATTTGGATTATTCATGCTGGTTATTGGTTTATGGATATTCTTTTTAGATCAATATTAAAATGAAAACTATAAAAATAGATATTTCTACAAGAACATTTGTAATAGCCGCTGTTATATTACTAATACTAGCTGTATTAAGTTTTATTAGAGAAGTTTTAATCCTTTTATTTTTATCTTTTATGATTTCTGCAGGTTTAAAACCTGTTATAAACTATTTAAGAAATAGATGGAAAGTACCGAAAGTATTGGCCATAACAACAATATACTTGCTCTTCTTTTTATTTATTTTTGTACTTTTTTTCTTGATTTTAAATGCATCTATAGAGCAAATTGAAGATTTAGCCGACGATTTACCAGAACTTATTCGTAATATAATCAGCTTTTTAAACTCAAACATTCCTGCTACACAAGAATTTTTAGATAGCGAAAATATTTCTGAAAGTGTTAAAAATGTAATAGGATTAAATGGTGACAGTGCAATTACTGCAGATAATGTTTCTAAATTTTTGGCAGAAACACTAAATTTTGTTAGTTTTTCAGGGTTAGATATTTTTAGTAAAGTATTTAATACAGTAGCTGGTGCAATATTTTCACTGTTAGTTGTTTTGATTTCATCGATATACTTTTTATTTAAAGAAGACGATTACTATAAATCAATTTCTATATATTTACCTAAAAAGTATCAATCTAAAGCAAATAAGATTTTCAAAAAAGTTGAAGAACAAATTGGCAGATGGGCATATGGAGAATTTTTAATAATGTTAATTATTGGTAGTTTTTCGTACATTCTACTAATGATCCCCTACTGGATCGGAATTGAATCTTACGATTTATTTAAATATGCTGTTATTTTAGCGATAATATCTGGCTTGTTAGAGGCACTTCCTAATATTGGTCCAACAATCACGTTAATAATTATTGTGATATTTGCTCTAGCTACAGGAGCTGCTCTTCCAATAGTTATATACCTTACAATTGCCTTTATAGCGCTTCAACAAATAGAAGGTGTTGTTGCAATACCTTTGATAATGAAAAAAGCTGTAGATATAGATCCAATATTAAGTATATTTGGAATCATTGTTGGCTTTGAGCTTGCAGGGATTTTAGGTGCAATTATTAGTATTCCTTTTATAGTCTCGCTTAGAATCGTTATTGATGAAGTATTATTAAATAAAGATAAGGA
>CAZRHM010000012.1:4090-5657 GCA_964599845.1 uncultured Candidatus Saccharibacteria bacterium | reverse complement strand
TCCATAATTCTTTCTAATTCAGTTTGTAAGTCTTCTAAATTCTGAAATTCTTTATAAACTGAAGCAAATAGCACTGCACCAAGCTTATCTACTTTGTATAACTCTTTTAATACCATTTTACCAATTTGTGCGGCATTTATTTCTTGATTATTGGAATTCATTAGTTTATTTTCGATATTATCAATCATTTTTTCGATTTGTAAGTCGTTAATATCTCTCTTTTTTATAGCTTTCATTAATCCTAGTTTTATTTTCTCTCTGTCAAACGCTTCTCTTCTTCCATCTTTTTTAAGCACAGTTAAAATAACCTTCTCTATTCTCTCGTATGTGGTAAATCTTTTTCCACATTTTTCGCATTCACGTCTTCTTCTAACATTGTTAGATTCTTCATTGTCACGCTTATCAATTACACGAGTATGTTTACTTTTACAAAATGGACACCACATATATAATCTTTAATTTATAATTTGATTATACTTAAAGTTATCTTTAATAAATATAATCTTTCAAATTATAATAAATATAATCTTTCAAATTATAATAAATATAATCTTTCAAATTATAAGCTATAAGTAGTAAAATTTACCATAATGAAAAATAAAAACAGAAAAAAGTGGTTCCATGCTATTGGAATATGCGGTAAAACAACTTCAAACGTTGCTAAAATGTTTAAAGACATGGGTTGGTTTGTAACTGGTTCTGATATTCAATACTTTCCACCTGCGAGTGATTTTATAAAACAATACAATATTCCACATGTACAAGGATACAACTATAAGCATTTAACTAAAGAGTTCTGGGAAGAATTTTTAGAAAGCAATCTAGCCATAAACTCAGTTCCGGATTTATGCTTAATAGTAGAATCTGCATCTTCAAAAAATAAAGAATATTTATTTGCAAAAAATAAAGGAATTGATGTTCGACCTTATGCACAAATTTTATCTGAATACTTAATAAAGCCAGAATCTATAGTGGTTACTGGAACAGCTGGAAAAACTACAACAACTGCACTTATAACTAAAATTCTTAAAGAAGTAAACTTAAATCCGAGCTATATGATAGGTGCAGAAGTTATTGATTTTAAAGAGTCTTTAAAAAATACAGATTCAAACTGGTCTGTAATGGAGGGAGATGAATATCATAGTAAAGAACTTTCTAATGGAGCAAAATTTTTAGAGTATAATCCTAAGTATTTGATAATTACAAACATTGGATTTGAGCACCAAGATGTTTTTCTAACACAGAGCGATTATACTAATGAATTTGCTAAAGCGGTGCAGCTTATTCCAAAAGATGGTTTGGTAATTGCAAAAGCTGGCGATAAAAATATTGATATAGCTGTACAAAATTCTGAAGCAAAAGTAATTCGATACTCTACTCTAGGCTCTGAACTAACAGCCGATTACTACATTAAGCAATATTTTGACGTTGAAGATAAAGCTAATACATTTAGGATTTACGATTCATCAAAAAAACTTCTACAAATTGGTTCTTCAACATTAATAGGTGATTACAATTACGAAAATATTTTATCTGCATATATTTTGTGTAATGAAGTTCCGACTCT
>CAZRHM010000012.1:0-4080 GCA_964599845.1 uncultured Candidatus Saccharibacteria bacterium | reverse complement strand
TTTTAAGGATTATTTATTTACCCAAATATTAAAAGATTTTAACGGCCCAAAAAAACGACTCGAAAGAGTTTATGAATCTGAAAAGTTAATTGTTATAGATGATTTTGGGGTTACACCACATAGAGTTAAAAACTCTTTAAAAACCTTGTCCGAATTTTTTGAAACAAAAGAGCAAATAGTTGCAGTTTTTGAGCCAAATAGTGCGAGCAGGCCAGGTGACAAACAACAATTTTTGCAGATGTATAAAGATTCATTTAATAATGCAGACTTAGTAGTTATTCCCGAAATGTCTGAATTTGATTCTGAATTAGCAACTTCAGCACAAATTAAAGACTGGTTAAAGGAACTTGGTTTTAATGCAGTTAGAGTAAAATCCTCAGAAATGATCAATTTTCTTACTGAGCAATACAAAAATAAAAAGTCCTTGATTGCTTTCTTTAGTTCGTATAGACTGACAGAAATACAACAGCAGTTTGTACAAACTTTAAATTAATTTCAGTAAAAATGGCTTCTTACGTATCTGCAAAACAGATTTTGCTAAACTATAATGCGCTTGCACCAACTAACGAAGAGGGGAAAAAAGTACGTGGTACAGCTTATGAATTTCAAGATTATGCATACAGATTAGCTTCAGATTTAAATGATTTAGAACACTTGCCAATTTATATGAAACTCACCAAAAGTTACCCAAGGTATTTGCTCGAAAAAGTATACGAGTTTGTCGCAGATATTGCAGAAGATAATAAAGGAAGACTATTTATGTGGAAATTTAAACAGATAAAACTTGAAATAGACAAACAAAGACAAATGTTTAACTTTGAGCCAGAATTCATAACCAATAAAATTAAGCACTTTAGAAATCAATACTCAAATCAGTTAATATTAAAAAACGATTCAGAATCAAATCCATTGTTAAAGCTTTTAAAACAAGTTGATTTTATAAATTCAAAAACTATCTTACTAGTAGGCAACTGCTCTACTTTAGTGCCCACTGTATTAACTACATCTAAAAATAAAATTTTTGGTATTGATGTATCTAAAAATCTTACAAAATCTTTAAAAGAAAAGTTAAATATAAAAGGATTAAAATTTATTACAAAAGATTTTTTAAAAAATTCATATAAAGATAATTTTTTTGATCTAATAATATTCAATAACTACTGGCCACTTATACCATTAAAACAAGAAGACACTTACATAAAAGAAGCAATAAAAAAATTATCAGGCACAGGTAAAATTCTAATTAGTACAACAATATCTAAACAAGAATCAGAAACTTGGGAAGAGTTTAAAGATAACGAAAATATTATATATAAAAAGCTGAATTCTAAAAAACAACTGCAAGATTTATTTACAACAAATAATTTAAAAATCGTAAATGAATTTGAATTCAATAATACTCACTTCTTTTTGCTTTGTGCGTAAGTAGTTTCACGCTATTAAATAATATTTCCGAAACCCATATTTAGTATTTTCTGTGAAACATAATTCTATGTTTTGAATAAATATAATGGGGAATAACTTTTCGTTGTATAAAGTTAATATGCTAACATTAGTAATATAATACAAAAACGTGGCTATTCAAATAGAAGAATCATGGAAAGAATTATTGGCAGATCAATTTAGCCAAGAATATTTTTTGGAATTAACAAAATTCTTAAAAGAAGAATATAAAGAATATAAAATCTTCCCAGCAGGTAAAGATATTTTTAGAGCATTTAACTTGTGTCCAGTAACAAATGTAAAGGTAATAATACTAGGCCAAGATCCTTACCATAAAGTAGAAGGTTATAATGCAGATGGGCTAGCTTTCTCTGTCCAGAAAAAAGATAGAATCCCTCCTTCGTTAATAAATATTTACAAAGAGTTAGAAACTGATATTGGGGTTAAACCAAAAAATAATGGAGATTTGCAAAACTGGGCAAAACAAGGGGTACTACTATTAAATAACACATTAACGGTTAGAGCTGGCTTAGCTGGCTCGCACCACGGTAAAGGTTGGGAAATTTTTACTGATACTGCCATAAAACGAATTTCGGACATTATGGAAAACCTAGTATTTATTTTATGGGGTTCTTTTGCACAAAAAAAATCCGAATTAATAGATTCCAGTAAACATTTAATTTTAAAATCTGCACACCCTTCTCCATTATCTGCTTCCCGAGGTTTTTTCGATAGCAAACCGTTTAGTAAAGCTAATAAATATTTAATAGAACATGGATATGGTCCTATAAAATGGTAAAGTTTGATTTGTAATTAATGGGTATAATCTTAATTGCAAAATATATAAATCATTTAGTGCTTTCTATTCTAACCCAAGTTTTAAAAAAGTCTTTTTTTACAACCTTTTGCTCCCAATGTATTAATATCCATTGCCAAAGCCTAATTGGATATAAAAGCAATGACCATAGTAATTCTTTTATATTACTTGCGTATGTTATTGGAAACCAAAAATACTCAAGCTCCAGCCAAAAAGATCTAGATTTAGTTTCTGGCTTAACAACCCCATATTTCCAAAGTTGTACATATCCACCTGCGGATCTTTTCTTTTGCTTAAAATAATCGCTTAAGGTAGATGGATATTTTACATAAACTACTGCTTCAGGTTCGTACTCTATTATTCCGTCGTTGTTTAATATTGCATACGAAAAATATGCATCTTCAACAAGAGTATCCTCAGGAGCTCGAATATCTGTTTTTCTCATTGCAAAAAGATATCCACTAACAGGAAAAAAATTTATTTTTCGGACAAATTTAGCGTCATGGCCCTCTACATTTTTTGTTAATTCTACAGTTCTTTTATGGTGTGCAGCATCGGCTAATAAATTACCAAAATACTCCATCATAGTATTTTTAGGTTCGGAAGATTTGGGTCTTCCTGTCACGGCCATCACCTTGGGATTATTAAAATGAGCAAGCATTTTCTCAATATTATTCTTTTTGTAGTAAACATCTCCATCTCCAAAAAATAAAATGTCTCCTTTAGCTTTATCAATTAAATAATTTAGCTCTGCTGGCTTACCTTTTGGTTTTCCATCTTTTATCATGTCCGAAAACCAGGTTTTATTATTTATGCCAAGTTCCGTTACTTTTTTTAGGGCTGCAGTTTTTGTTTCGTGATCTGGTATCGCAAGCAATAACTCAAAATCACCCTTGTAGCCGCTAATAAAAGTTTCTATACTTTTACCAATTGTTTTGTCTTCTTTCCAAGCAGTAATTAAAATTGAAATCATTTTATTATTTTATATTTACGAATTATAACAATAATTACAAGCTATATCTGCGTGTAATTTTTTTATACACTGTAACTGATACATAATGTGTTATATTTATGCAATGGAAAAAGAAATTAAAGCTAAGCTTTTATACAAAAAAGAATTAATAAAAGGAGTATTTGAAATAGTTTATAAACTAGATTCAATGGTTGATTTTAAACCTGGGCAATTCGCAAATATATTAGTTAAAAAGCCCTACAGAAGGCCATATTCTATTGTAGAAATAAATAATAATGCTGAAGTTAAATTTATAATACAAACAGATTATAGCGGTATTGCTGCTAACTATTTTAAAAATACAAAGGTTGGAACTATTACAAAACTTAAACTGCCTATCGGAAATTTTTTATTAAAAAAAATAGAAAAAGATAATGTTTTTGTTGCAGCAGGAACAGGTATTGCTCCAATAATTCCTATGATTAAAATGATTTTAAAAGAAAGTAACAATGCAAAAATTAAACTTTTTTTTGGCATTAGTAGACTTGAAGATGATTATGCTGTTAATTATTTAAAAGAAGAAATTGAGAATAATAAAATTGAGTATTATAGATGCGTTTCGAGCTTAGCTCGAAACGCACTAACCCAATACGGATCAAAACGTAAAAAAACAGATGAAGATGTTGTACTGGATGAGTACACCTACAGAGGAAGGGTTACAAAAGTAATAAAAGAGTTAAATTACGACTTTTCGGAATCCGATGTTTATATTAGTGGCTCAGCCGAAATGGTTAGGCAAACTAAGTCTTTAGTAATAAAGCAAGGAGGAGTAAATATATTCCTAGAGAATTATGGATACTAATGTCCA
>CAZRHM010000011.1:6614-16887 GCA_964599845.1 uncultured Candidatus Saccharibacteria bacterium | reverse complement strand
AAAGCAACTTTTAAGTGGAAACAATTCGGTGAAATTTGTGAGATCCCAACAGCATTCTATTTAAGACCCTTAGAATATTATTTTTCTAATCTTGTGGGAACAGGATTCAATGTAAATGCTATAATTGAACCAGAAATATTAGAAGAAGCCAAGGAAGAGCTTGATGATGTACACACTCTAAAAGCTTGGAAACATTTAAAAGAAAGGCCTAGTTTTATAATCTTTAATTGTATAAAACCATAATATTATGTCAAAAAAGAAACTTCATTCTAAAAATGCTTATTTTGTTGCTCCACTTTATGCAAAAAATAAGATGGGTGATATTTATCAGGAAGTTGCTGCAATTTTAAGTGATAACGGTTTTGATGTCCATGATGATGTTAACAAAGTTAGTATAGAGGAAGCCAGAAATATGTCAGATCAGGAAATAGCTACATATTTTACTCAGGTTGAAAAATTAATTAGGCAATCAGATATCTTTGTAGCTGAATTAACTGAACCAAGTCCATCAGTAGGATATGAGATAGGTTATGCTATAGCTAATTCTAAGCCAGTTCTTATACTTAGAGATGAAAACGCTGAAGGGATTCTAGGTGCTCCTTTTAGAGCTAATTCAAGTAAGCTAATTACAATTGTAAAGTACAATGAGGATAACCTTAAACATGAGATGGAAAAATTTATAAGAAAGGCTGAAAGAGGCATATTCGTCAAAAGATTGCCTATTGAGTTTACTGAAGAACAAGTTAATTTTATTGATAAACTTCAAAAAAAGTATAATCAAAGATCATTCAACTCAACTATTAGGATGGTCATAGATAAAGCAATTGAAGATGGCCAATTATAACGAAAAATCTATTTCTTCAAATTAATTTACTCCTCAAAAAGTATTTCACTGACAGATCCAGTTGACAAACAAAGTATATTTTAATAAAATCTGATAGTCGGACTATCAGATTAATCCAATAAGTCCAAAAAAAGCTGATTAGTACAGTCGGTAAACTTTTCCTAATCAGCGACACTAAAGCTAGGGTTTTTACACACCTATCTTTTTGAGCTTAATTATTATAGCAAAAGTTATGTCTTTGTCAACTAAAGTTGGTAACAACAATTATAATACTCTAGGGGAAAGAATTAAGTTCTTCAGACAAAGAGCCGAGATTTCTCAATTACAATTAGAGTTAAGAGCAGGAATCTCTGTTGGGTCTCTCACAAGAATAGAAAGGAATAAAGTAAGTCCAACAAAGGAAACGATTGCAAAGATAGGAGCTATTTTAAAACTTAATGCTATGGAATTGGCTTATTTATATGAGGTGAATTTATATCTTAATAAGCTGAAAGATACCAAAGAGACCTCTGAATAGAATGCTTTGAACTATTAGATGTTAAATGTTTTTATTTATTTTACATACATAATGACAAATAAACCTTTAAAGTATAAGCCACTCTTACTACTACTGCTGAATGCGAAAGTAAAGTGGAACAATATGAATGAGGATCAAATAATGGACGTTCTTAAAGGTGCATTCGAAGTAGACAAATTCATTTATAACCTTTGTAATAAATACAATATATCTTATGAAATAGTTAATGGATAAGAAACTTACTATACCTCATGTTTTCGATATTAACGGAACTCTTATTAGAGATGATAATAATCAATCACTAGCCATACAGAACTACTTAAGGTTACTAAAGGCTATTGGACATGAGATTTGGATTACATCGGGAGATGAAGTCAATGATATGAAAATCACAATTGAACGACTAGGCTTAAGTGAATATGTGACTAAATATGTATATAAACCAGATCTTATAGACCAAGTAATGAGAAATAAATTAGATATCTTCCTTTACGATAACGATCCTATGCTGTCAATAATATTTAAAAAATTTATTCAATTTTAACTATATATGGAAATTACATTTAGTGAAGAAGAATATACACAATTTAAATATGATTCAAGGCGATCTAACAAGATTCTAAGATTCTGGTGTGACGAAGTTTTTAAGAAGATGCCTAAGATGCTTCAGTCAGAAGCCCGAAGTAAACCAATGTATTTATTAAAGAAAGAGAACTCGCAATCTGAGAATGAATATATTTTTACAATCAGAGAATCCTCTGTAGAGCTTAAAAAGTATCTTGAGCAGTTTAAGATTTTCATTTTAACTAAAAATAACTTTACTTGATAGAAGGAACTTATTAAATGAAAATCTCTAAATGGTTACTTTAATTTTTTAAAAATAATTTATGTCAGATCCACAAGAAAAAATTGTAGAAATTGGATCAAAAGTAACTATAGAAATGAACGATAAAGTAAGAACAATAACAATTGTCAATACCAGTCAGCCAAGTTCTGACAGTAGCAGTGTTTCAATAGAAGCACCTGTAGCAAAAGTCATATTAGGAGCCAGGAAGGGTGATACTTTAAATTTTATAAGTCCAAGTGGGAAGTTAATTTATATAAAAATTATAGAAATTGAATAAAAAGTGCGAAATTTGTATTGCAACACAATGCGTAAAGTATCTATAAGTGTTATAAATACGAACCGACGCTAAAAACTAGTAACTATATTTTATTTATTTAAGAAATGAGCAATATATACGAATCAAAATTTTATCCTCCAGAAGTAGGACAAGATGTTCTAAGGCCTGGATTAATTATAGATGTGAATGAAATGCCTCACGAAATGGTTGACAGAGTAGTGAATACTGTAGCAGGAATAGAGGTTAAATTTGGAGCGACTGAAAATGATGTATTGGAGTTTGCACAAAGATTGGGAACGTACATCGATGAACAGACAATAATATTTAGTACACCAGTGCTTACAAATGCAGGTAGATTTAATGATAGACCTCTATCAGCTTGTGTAGTGCCACCTGTAGATTTGAGAGGTGATTTATCAAAAGTAAAAGAAATAGTTGACGAATATCATCAGGATGGAATGGGAACAGGTTTTGATCTTTCAGATTTGTCTGACCCAGTATCTGTTTTAAGATTTTTAAATTCTGTTGCTGTGGATGGTGCAGAAAGTGGAAGAGAACAAAGACCTGTAGGAAATATGGCTACTCTTCACGTTTCTCATCCTAAGATCTTAGAATTTGTAGATGTAAAAGTAGGAGCGGACAGTAGAGGCGAAAAATGGAAGTTCAATATCTCTGTAAATGTTTCTGATGATTTTATGCAGGCTGTTATTAATGGGAGTGATTTTACTCTTGAAGATGGAACTGTTATCAATGCACCAACTCTTTTTAGACAAATGGCTGAATCATGCCATGCTTGCGGTGATCCCGGTATAGTCTTCCTTGATCGAATGAATGCACATAATCCCACTCCATTTACAGGTGCATATATAAGTACAGCTCCGTGTGCAGAGGTAGGGCTTGCTCCTGGTGAATCATGTCAATTTGGATATATAAATCTAGGTAATTTTGTTCAATACAACGATGATGGAACAGCATATATAGATTATGCAAAGCTTGGTAATGTATCTTCTACTCTCTTAAGAGCTTTAGATAATGCATTAGAAATTAGTATTGATAATTACGCTACATTTGAAAGCCAAAGTATCATGACTATGAAAAGAAAGGTTGGAGTAGGTATATGTGGATACGCTGATCTCTTAATTAAAATGGGTATTCCTTATGATACACCGCAAGCTAGAGAAACATTGTTAGATCTAGTAAATTTTATCAATATTAATACAAAAAGAGAGTCCGTTAACCTTGCAAAGACAAGAGGTGCTGCACCTGCTGTTAGGTCTGTTGGAAGTAAATATGCTCAGAGAAATGGATATTTAGCTGAAAGATATGGAAATCTAAGTACCCCCAGTGTTGATGCCCAAGAATGGTTAGATTTAGATGATGAAATTTACAGAACAGGACAATTAAGAAACGTGACTACAATAGCACTGCCTCCTACTGGTAGAAGTGGGATGGTTATTGGAGCATCGACAGGTGTAGAACCTTTATTTAAACTATCGGATAGATATGGCGTTAATCCAGTTGTAATTGATATTTTAAAAAGACATTCACTTGACTATGTAGGTATTGTGGAGCAGTTGTATAAAGAAGGAAAGGCTGTAAATGTCTCTGATCTCCCTGAAGATATTAGAAATATACTTGTTACTGCTACAGAAATTAGTCCAATGGATCATTTATTAACAGTTGCAGAAGTACAAAAGGCAGTAGATGAGTCTATTTCAAAAACTGTTAATTTGCCAGCCGATTCAACTCCTGATGACATTGTTGAAATACAGATCAAAGCTTACCAATTAGGTCTTAAAGGTATATCAGTTTTCAGAGACAATTCTAGATCTTATCAACCTAAAGAATTACGAGTAATAGAAAGATTATTTGCTTAGTTGGACCATCTGGTGCAGGCAAGAGTACAGTTGCTAATTTACTAACGGACATTCAGAATGTAAAATACATCTCGTTGTCTAGTAAAGTTAGAGAATATGTATCTCAACTAGGAATTGAATCGCCAACTAGAGCAGATTTACAAATTCACGCAAATAACCTAAGGCATGAGAAAGGCAATGGTGTTTTTGCTCAAATGGTTGTAGATGGATTAGTAAATGATGATACATATGAATTGATGTTAGTTGATGGGGTACGACATCCGAATGAAATAGAAATCTTGAAATCATCCGAAATACCTGCATTTGTTTTAGGAATCACTAGCGATCAAAGAAGAAGATTTGAAAGAGTTTTGCAAAGACAAAGACCATCAGATCCTAAAACATGGGAAGAGTTTTTGGAATGTGATAGAAGAGAAAATGGAGAGGAAGGAAATGAACATCAACAAGAAAATGCCAAATGTTTAGCTATGGCTGATTTTACTATAGTAAATGATGGAGAATTAGGAGAGCTTTATACTCAACTGATTGATTTTATTGAGAAAGTTCATGAAGGGGAAGTGATACAAGAGTTAAGACAAAAAGTTCAATAATAATTTATTTTTTATATGTAATGTATTTATGGCTCAAGAGACACCAAACGTAATGATGCCTCAATCATTTGAATTAATGAGAAGAAGGATATCAGAATTGGAAGAAAGGTTATCAACAACAAGGATGAAAAAGGGAGAGTTTGGAAAAGATGGAGACGCTTGGGATGATCCAGTTTTATATGAACTAGAAAGAGAAGAAAAAACTTTAATGAGATCTATTTCTGAGGCGAAAGATGCTTTTAATGGCACAGAAGTAATGAAAACACCAGAGCAAACCGACTTTGTTACATTAGGACATAAAATAAAAGTAAAGCTACCAGATGATGAATATGCACCAAGTGAAGGAATTTCTGTTACATTGGTAACTCAAAATGATGCTGTTTTATTAGCTGATAAATATGGATTTGATAGAGATGTAAATATTGTTGTAAGCACTGCTACTCCATTAGGAGGAGCTATACTTGGTGCAAAACGAGGAGAAACAGTAAAATATGAAGCAGGTGGAGAATCTTTAAGAGCTAAAGTAGTTAGCATCGAAATATCGCCATTATTCCAAGAGTCTTAATTATTATCATTATTACTATGAAAGATCAGGAAGTAGAAATAAGAGCCTTAATAAAGGGTGGAGATAAAGATTTAATTAGAGATAAGATCATAAAATCCGGTGCTATTTCAAAAGGTATTAGATCTATTCATGATGTTTATTATTGTGATAAATCTTGTCAGAAAGTTGAAGATGCTGAAATGAATAAAGTAGGTTCTTATTCTGTAAGAATCAGAAAAGAGGTTAAAGATAGCGTTACTTCTATTTCTTATAATAAAAAAACGATTACAACAGAAGGCGATCATAACTCTTGGAAAGAGGAGGAAGAACCAAGAGAAGATTTTGAAAAAGCTAATCAGGAAATGATAGATAGTGGATATAAATTTTTCTTTGATTTGGACAAAGATAGAGAAAAGTTTGTGTTAGGTGATATGGAAATTTGTTTAGAAGATATTAAAGACTTTGGTTTAGGTATTGAAGTAGAAGTCATGGCAACACAAGAAGAATCTGACGAAGTAAAACAAAAAATTAAAACCTTTTTGAAATCAATTGATGTACAGGAAGAAGATATTGTACCTAAAAGTATTACAAATATCATAATGCACCAAAGAGCGTTTAAAAGCTAAACAATTTATTTAACTATAAAGAAAGTCCAAGTACCCAATACTTGGACTTTCTAAACTATTGGACAGAAATTTTATGGATATAAAAAATAAGATTAATAAAGAAGGTAAGAAGGAAGTTAGGGAGATAACATTCATTGTTCCTTTACATAGAATGCATCTTAAAAAGTTTGATTCTACTTTTCAATCACTTCTCGATTCAAAAATTGATAAGATATTATTTAAAACAATTGTGGTTTTAAACGGAAGTGTAAAGAAAGAAGAGGAATCATTTTTTCTTAAAGAACCTGAGAAGTTTAATATCACTTTGCTTAAATATGACGAAGAAAAAACTTGCTCTTTAGCGAGAAATATTGGATATCAACAAGCTGATACAGAAATTGTAGTATTTCTTGACGGAGATGTAATCTTGCCTGACAATTTCTTTACAAGTTTGGATATTTATTTCACAGAAAGGGACAAAGATCCGACTATCGGAGGATTATGCCCAGTCTTTGCCCTGAATACAAATATTGAAAGTAAGTGGCAAAAATATGAAAACCTAGAAGATATGCGATCACTAAATTCCTATCGTTCTGGTAAATATGTAAGAGTTTTGCAAGGTTTTTGCATTATTGTAAAAAGATCGGTTTTTGAAGAAATAGGATCGTTTGAAAGAACTTTTATGGCAAGTGAAGATAGAGAACTTGCCATTAGAATGGTAAGGGCAGGATATAAAATTATGTTTATGCCTGACATAAAGATTCTACATCTTAATCCTTCTAAACTTAGGAATATTCTAAAAAGGAAAAGATGGCATGCAATAGGTAATGCACAGTTGGTATTAAAATACCCAGAATTTTATAATAAGACCATATTGAAAAGAATAGAAATAATTATCAAAAGACCATTTCAAGTGGGATTATTTGATCCCTTTGCATATTTCTACTATTGGTATGTAATGAGTTTCTATACTGCATATTTTATTTATTTCAAATATAAATTCAAGCACGGATTTACGAAAACAGACAGATCATAGATATGAATCAACGAATAGATCAACCAAATAATCAGATACAAGAAGTTTTAGACGCAAAAGCTCATTCTATTGACTTACCAGATGTTGTAAGAGCTTCTTTCGATATGGCAAGTCAATTCACCGAAGATGAATTTTTTTTGTTTGGATCTACAGCTCGGAAATGTATTTTAGGAGATGAAAATCCTGAATTTAATGATTTTGATTTTCTGGGTAATTTCGATGCCCAAAAAGTTATTGAATATTTTGGAGATGATGTAATTAAGGTCTACGATCATTTTAGAACAGTAAAGGTAAGATGGAATGGTTACGCAGTTGATTTTATTGCTAGGCCAGATGCAATCACTGCACTAAGAAACAGTGACATTTCTTTATCATTAGTTTGTATTGGCCAGGATGGGACGATTTATGACCCTATGAATTACCTTCCAGATTTTAGAGCTAGGCATGTGAAAATTCACAATGCAAGAGAAAGATTCCAAAGAGATCCGGGTAGAATTTTGAGGGTTGTAAGATTCTCTGCCGATTTAGGCTTCCCCATTGAAGAGATAACTGCCCAAGAGTGTTTGGAACAGGGTCAATTAATGACTGTCACCAACACAGAATACGCGCTTAACCAATTATTAGATTTAAGTAATGATAAAAGATTACGTGCTTTAGAAGTTGCTGATAGATTAGGTATTTCTGATAATCTAAGAGAACTTGTGATTGAAAGAAGTAAATTAAAAGTGTTAGAAGACCCTAATTTAAGAAGTGGAATTGAAGCACTCGAAAAATTTTTAGGTCGAAGTGATTTTTATGTCACGGGAGGTGCCGTGAGAGATGCAGTTATTGGATATCCTCCTAGAGACTTTGATATCAAATTTGAAAATACTACACTAGATCTTGATGGTATTGTAACAATGTTAAATAGTTTAGGAATGGCACAAACTGATGATGTCCGACTTCCAGAAGGAACATATTATGTTAATAAATATGTAAATGTAGTAAGTTTTTATCTTGGAGGGAAGATTTATGATGTTGCCTCGATTGATCCATTGATACCAGCCTCATGGGAGAAATCAGCAGATGTAAATATAAATGGAATGATCTTTGATAATTCTACAAAGGAGCTGTTAAATGCACATTTAAGTTTTGACGTTGTATTTAGAAAATTAAGACTAGCAGATCCAGACACAGAATCTATAGATGCATTAAAAGTATTAAATGTTTTAAAGATGATGTCTAGGATTGATGGATTAACATTAGAAGGTAGAAGTTTAGAAGTTGTAAGAAATAGTATCGCAAATTTACCTGCCTATTTCCGAGATAACCCACATATGAGATATCGCCGAAGAGTGGTTACTGGTAATGCCTTTACACCAAATGTATTTGAATTTATAATGAATTGCCCAGGTGGTGCTGAATTAATATCATTTTTAGAATCTTAAAATGTCAAATACTAAAGACCATGCTTTTGTAGAAATAGTATTTTCTGCTCAAGATAAACAATATTTCAAAAATCTAGTAAATAAACTTGTAAGAAAAGAATCATTATATGATTCTCCTGTTGCTGAACATATTCGAGGAGATATGACAGATTCATTACACTGTACATTATTCTTTGGATTACAACCAGAGGCAATATATGACGCCGAATTATTATCACTGCTACAAAACAGTGGATTAGAAAAAATAAGTTTAGGAGATTTTTTCTTTTTTGAAGGATATGAAAATCTATACAGAGTACTATGTCTAGAGGTGAAAGACGAAGATCATAAATTATTGCATCTTTCTAAAAAAATAGAAGGTTTTGTTAAAGGAAGAGAAATTAAAGAAAAAGAATTCAAACCTCATTTAACCCTTGCTTATGTAAATAAAGAATATAAATTACCTGAGAATATCGAAGAAAATAAAAAAGAATTAGATATCGAGAGTATTAAAGTATCACTTCTATCAGAATTTATGAAATCATTAAAAGATACTTCAGGCACGAGTTTAGCTGCTTAATTACATTTCTGTAATTGTTCTGCCTATTGCGCCATACAAACCGGCATCTGAGCCAAGATTTGCTACTCTAATTTCAGGTAACATCTCTTGAAGTCTATTTTGTTCTAATATGGCTTTAACTTTCTCATTTATTCTAGGTAAAAGTTGCTGTTGTTTATCCATAACACCACCACCTACAACAATTAAGTCTGTACCTGTAATTGTAATCAGATTATATAGACCGATCGCGAAGAAATCTGCGACTTCATTCCACTCATCTTCATTTAATTCACCAGCACCTTTCCCATATTTTTTTGCGATTCCTCTACCAGCACAATTACTTCCCCATGTAGGGTAAGGTGAGTTAGCAGCAATGACGTGAAAGCCTGATTCGTCACTAGTAATACTCACTACTTGATCTTGTTTACGTAATAAAGCACTGGAAAGCCCTGTACCCCAGATGACAAATAGATAGTCTTGTTCATTTGCACTACCATATAAATATTCACCTAAGGCTGCTGCTGCAACATCGTGAATAGTTTTAACTGGAACGGAAAAGTCAGTCTCAAGCCTTTGCTTAATCGGTTTGCCAGACCAACCTGGTAGATTCAAACACTTTTGAATTGTTGTTTTATCAGGTGTAAGAATTCCTGGCAAAGCCAATCCTATGGCATCTATAGATCGAGTATTAGCTAAATATGCTACCAGATCTCTTATCTGTTCATAATCTTTTTCAAAGTCATTGGTATTAGTTACTTGCTCTCTATCCGTAAATTGTACTTCATTGGGGTTTTCAGAGATTCCTACCGCGGTTTTAGTACCACCAACATCAATTCCAACATACATAGTTTTAAAGTTAAAATCTGTTCTATTATAACAAATATTTTACTGATAATGAAGTACAGTAAGGAGATTAGGGGCTTTGTAACAACTAAAATTAACTTTACTTGTTTAAGGTAGACTCGTGGTATAAATTCATAGTAAGTTTTAAGTAACCTTAACTATGAATCAATCAAACATACAACTTCACTACTTACAAAATGAAATACTTAAGAAATTAAGCTTATCTCCAAAGCTTAAATTTAATCAACTTTTGATAGAAAACTTAGAGAGTGTACACATGAATTATCATTTAAAAAGGTTAATTTCTTATAGTCTTGTTAAGAAAGAA
>CAZRHM010000011.1:5796-6604 GCA_964599845.1 uncultured Candidatus Saccharibacteria bacterium | reverse complement strand
AGAATACTACCTTCTTACAGAGTTTGGTAAAGACTACACAAATAGAATGGATGATATTGTTAAGGATATTGAAAGACAACCTAAAACTTCAATTCTCATTTATGGAATTAGAGAAAATGCAAATAGTGAATTAGAATTTTTATTAACCAGAAGATTAAAACACCCTTTCTATGGAAAGATTGCTGAATTAACTGGAAAAGTTAGATTTGGAGAGGATTTTGAAGAAGCAGCAAGAAGAGAGTTGTTTGAAGAAACTGGTTTAACCGCAAAAACATTTGTACTCGATAAAATAGCCCATATCCTTAGAAAAAATAGCAAAGGAGAAATCTTGCAAGACGTAATTTTCTATGAATTTTTTGTTAAAGACTTTGAAGGTGTGTTTATTGAAAAACTACCCTACCAAGAAAACTTCTGGATTACTAAAAAGGAATTCGACAAGATTGATAAATCTGAAATATTAAATGGATTAAAGATTGAAGAACGAAGAGAACCCAGAACATTAGTGGTGAAGGAATATCATACTAATGAGGAAGGATATTAATTATTACCAAAATATTATGAAAAAAATAGTAGATTTTCTTTTTGAAGTTGGTTCACTTAAAAAGATTGCTCGTGCACACAGACAATCTTTTCTTACTGATGATTTATCAGATAATATTTCATCTCATTCCCATAGAGTTTCTGTAATTGGATACTTTCTTGCCAAATCTGAAGGTGCAAATATTGAGAAGGTTTTAACAATGTGTGTCTTTCATGATGTAGGCGAAGCAAGATCAGGAGATCAAACATGGGTACATAAAAAATATGT
>CAZRHM010000011.1:0-5786 GCA_964599845.1 uncultured Candidatus Saccharibacteria bacterium | reverse complement strand
GATCAACTCAAAGACATTACCAAAGATAATTCTTTGTTTAAAACAATGTCTGAATATGCTGAAAGAGAAAGTGTTGAATCAAAAATTGCTAAGGATGCAGATAAATTAGATCAGTATTTGTTAGTAAAAGAATATATAATGAGAGGTAACAAAGAAGCTGAGAATTGGATTAAAAGGAAAAGTCCAGATGATCTTTATTGCCAAACAGCAAAAGATTTATTTTTACAAATACTAGAAACTGATCCTGCTGATTGGTGGAAAACTTTATATACAGAAAAAAGAAGATAATTTTATGATAAGTAAAGAAACAGTTATTGGAAAAGAATTGAAACAAGAAGACCTAGATCTTATTAACGAATATAGAAAAATAAGACTAGGTAGATCAAGTATATGGGATCACCAAAATAATAACTATTTTCATGATAGATTATTTTTTCTTGTTCGTGATGATAATAAATTAGTCTCCTTCGGCACCTTAAGACCTATTAAAGTATATATCGATGATAATGAAATAGACATTATGGGGATTCAGGCAGTGATTTCGATAATTCAAGGAAAAGGTTATGGAAAAATCTTAATGCAAGAAATGGTCAAATATGCAGATCAAAATCAACTAACTTTAGTAGGATTTTGTGAACATAAAAATGCAGAGTTCTATACCAAATCAGGTTTAGAAGTATTTGAAAATAAAAATTTAAATTTCATCTTTGTTAAAGAAAATGGTGAGGAATACACAGAAGAAGGGGGCGTAATATACTATTCAGCAGAGAATTCTGACATTAAAGATGCTTTATTAAATAATAAGAAAATTAAGCACTTTATTCCTCATTGGTAATTTTTTAAAATGAATAAAGATGGAAATCAAACATTTAGATATTAAAATTCAAAAAGCTTTTGGAAATCTCTATAGAAAAAAGCTTGCACTAATTGCTGTGAGGGACTTAGATGGAAAAATATTAATTGGTTCAAAACCTAATTTCTTTCCAGAAGGTATCAGTAGAATGCTTGGCGGAGGGATACAAGAAGATGAGGACGAAAGATTAGGTGCCTTAAGAGAATTGGAGGAAGAGCTTGGTGTAACTGCAACTGTAGATGAACTAAAACCTTTATTGCAAATAAATGTTCATGCAGAAGATAAAGATGGTAATATTTTTGATAATTCTACATTCATATACTTTTATCAATTAAAAGATAATAACTACAAAGCTGGTGATGATGTAAAAAGTATTGTGAAATTAACTGTAGATGAATTATATGAGCTTGGAGAGAAATATGAAGCATTAGCAGGAGATAATTGGTATAATGGTATTGAAGGTAAACATTCATGGGGTGATTATGGAAAAGTCTACGGACCAATTCATAAATATACCGCTGAAAAGATTAGGCAATTAAATCTGTAGTCGAATTACAAACAACTTAGCTAAGATTTAAACTAACGTTATTCATTGAAAACCATTGCACAAAGGACTTAATCGACTCAATGAGGTCAGAAAAGAAAGAGTTCGACGCTGGGACCTGTAGGGTCACCAACGTAGAATCTGTCATTTTTTGAACCTTCAAATCCTCTAAAAATTCGAACAGATAAGACTTCTCAGGGGTTCGTAAAATACCATTTTTGTATGTCATACCTTTTGGAGTGATATTAGACAGGCGTTTGATAATAAATTATCACAGATTTTGTCTGGAAGTCTTTTCTACACTTTTGCCCAGTCTAATAATTCGGTTGAGATTTCTGAATGTATTCGTAAGTCAAAGATTTTGCTGGTGAATCTATCTTCCAAAAATATTGGAGTTGATGGTATGCAATTGCTAGGGTCTTTATTAATGGCAAAATTATGGTTTGAATCTAAACGAATTGAACAAGAGGAGAGAAGACCTTTTGTAATCTATGCTGATGAGTTTCAAAACTTTGCAAACTCAGATTTTGCGGTTGCTTTAAGTGAGGCTAGAAAGTTTAAGCTCGAATTAGTTTTAGCTCACCAGTTTTTTGCCCAGCTACCAATAGAAGTAAAAGATGCAGTTACTGGAAATGTTAAATCCAGAATTTACTATCGTGCTGGATTAGCTGATGCAGAAGAAATTTCTGATGACTTGCAGCGGAAGGTTTTAATGGAAGAAGTTATGGAGATTCCAGAGTTTCATTCTTATGTAAGAGTTGGTGAAGATGTATTTTCAATCGCAGTTCCAAGAGAAAGAGATAACAATTGGAGTAATGATTTTGTTGAAAATTTGATTGATGATTCTTATCAAAAGATTGGTAGGTCAAAAAGTGAAATTGTAAACGAAATGAAGCTTAGGAATAGATGGTATACAAATGGATGTCCAGTAGATTTTAATGTTACATAGAGGTTAAATCCATGTAACAGAATAGTTCTTTAAAAATATTCAATTACAAAAGGGCTTAATCCCACCCACCCTGCCTTGTAGCCATTGTCTTGAGTGATTGGGTATCCTCCTATCGGAGGCCACCCAATCACTCCCTCGACAAAGTTCAGTTTAAGACTGAATTTGTTACCGAGACCGACTATGGCGTGGCAGGGTGGGATAGATAGTAATTGAATATTAGTTTAATTAAGAAGTAAAAGTAAGAATGGGAAAAGCATTAACAAAAAATATGTTGGAGGTTTTGAGGTTGATTGAATCTTTTAGATTTTTACCTTTAAGTGTTTTGATTGAGCTTTGTATTGAGAGTGAGACTTATTCTAAAAGAGAATCTGTTAGTAGGGTAATTAAAGGGCTTGAGTTAAAGGGTTTTATTGGTAGTTACTTATGGGGAAATAATTCAAAGGCTTTGTTTATTAAGAAGGCAGGAATAAGGGAATTGGCAAGTGCATTGAATCGGCCAATTAGTTTTTTTGTATCTCCATCATTTAAGGATAGGATTCAGACTTATGGGCTTGATCATACAATTGAGATTGCAAATATTTATAAAGGATTGAATAGTTATTTAAAAACAAATTCTGAGTATCTGATTGAAATTTGGAAAGGAGATCAGAATGTAAAGTGTTTGTATGAATTTAACAGTGCTTTGTCAGGAAAAAAGGTTAAAAGATTTCTTGAGCCAGATTCATATTTTAGGTTGGTTAATAATAATACAACTGTTGAATTCTTTTTTGAGTTTGATACTGGAACAATGTACAAAAAGCAATTGGTAAATAAGTTTGTTAAATATTTTGAGTTTTTCGTATATGGAGATTGGAAGGATAGATATTTTCATTTTCCATATGTTTTATTTATAACGGAGAGGAAAAAAGAGTTGATGGAAAAGATGATTATTGAGGATGATAGAGATATTCAAGAATTGCTTTATAACAGGCAATTGTTTAAAAAGCCTTCAAACATTATTTTTGAAGCAGTTGGTAGTTCTGAGAATTTACAAACTTTTACAGATAGTGAGATTACTAGTTTTTTAAAGCATAAATTTATTTTTACTTATTATAAAGAAGAATGGGAAAAAGAAGTCCTAAAAGTATTATCTTAATTTTTGCAATTCTTGTTATTTTACAAGGTATTTATTTTGCTGTTAGATTTTATAACTCTACGAGACTTGATGTTATAGATTTTGAGGAGGTTATAGTTGTAGCGGAAAATCAAGAAAATTATCCGAATAGTATTTTAATTGAGTCTATTAAGGTGCATGCTGAAATTGGGGAGAATGAAGGGTTCTTGAAATTTGGAGGTTGGGTGCAAAATTTAAATTCTGAAGATTTACCTCTTGTTATCTCTATTCATAGATTTGGGTTTCAATTTTTACATCCAGATTTTGATGTTCACAAAACTTTGTATCATGTTGATAAATTGAGTATCGGAGATAGTTTAGTTTTATCTTGGGAGGGAGAAAGGTATGACTACTTTGTAAGTGAAATTTATGAAGGCTATAACAACAAACCTATAGGTGATAATCAGATTTTGTTATATACATGCAAATTCTGGAATTCAGACAAAAGGGTTTTTGTGGTGTTTTCAAAGGATATTGGATAGGGTTTAATTACTCAATATCCTTGATTTTTTAATCGTTAGACTGAGTTATAATAGTCACAGTATTTCCATTATCTGTAGTTGAAACAACTCCAGCAAGCTCACAATTATCAATTACCTCATCTGTTAGGTGAGATGGGCAATTTGATGTAATTAGAACTCTTTTTACAGACTCTCTATCAAAAACATTACTGCCAAAGTAAACAGGCATGTTTAGATAGGCGAAGCTAGTCTAACTAAGGCTTCATTGTATTCTGGTTTTTCGTTTGTAGGCATATAATATTTTTTAACTGTTATTATATTATAGCAACATTACCTTGAAATGACAATGGTTATATATCAAAAACATCAGTCTCTTCGACTATATCATCATGTTTTAAATTGAAGAATTCTAGGAATAGTAGCCAGAAGCTAATTTCTAAATCCTGTATATTTTTGTTCCCCTCCTCTAGATCCTCAAGTGTCTGAGAATCTATTCGCAATATCTCCGCAAGCTTTTCTATTGTTAGCTCTTTCTCTTCTCTTAGGCTTTTTAGTTTGTTTCCAAACTTAACTTTCTCCATATACTTATAGTTACATGCAATTAAGTGATGTATGTAACCACTAAGCGATGTCATTGTAAATACTATCTAATTCCTGATTTGGAGAAAAAATTTGCACTCACGGCTTCCCAAACCAGCGGTGACTTTTGGTCACCCTACAAAGTTTCCCTTGTAGACATAGCGAATGATACTGGCTGGAAAGCCATTAATACATTCGCTATGTTTTATTGACCATGCCAGTAACTTTTTTAGGACCCATCAATTATTTTACCTGATGAAACATATACTTTCGGCAAACAAAATGGCAATGACGTGAATTTAATTGTAAATCATCCTACAGGAATTTGGAGATAAAGTATGGTAGATCAACTAAGTTCATCAAAAGTTAGTGCTGAAACAAGTCACTTAGAAATATCAGATCTAGAACCCATTAGGGAAACTGATTTACAAATGGTCGAAAAAGAACTAAGGGATGTGGTTTTAGGCTATAACTTTGATAGTTTTTCATTCCTTTTTGAACTATTGGATTTGGCAGATCAAAGAGGTATAAGTGTAGCAGATGCATTTAACATTTTTCAGATAAATTCGCTTGAGCTTTTAGCAAAGTATAAAGGTTCAAATTGTGCTGGATTATCTTTAAATTTACAGGCAAAACTAATCTCTAGAGATATTAAGACAGAGATAGCTCCATCATATGGTCATTATCTGGCAATCAAAGAAGCTGATGAATATGCTCAAATTCGAACCGTTGATGTTGTTGGAGTACTTAAACAAGAAGAAAATGATATATGGATATTTTTAGCCCCTGGATTAACGATTGAAAAACCTATATTAGTGGTTGAAGGATTTGTTACAGAGTCGTTTGGCAGAAGGTACGAAGTAAATGGTGTTACAAATACTGGTTTCACATTTATTTCAATTAAACCAGATGGAGAAAGATTAGAACGATTCTTCGGATTTGAGAGATTTACAAATCCAGACTTATCTAATCAAAAAAACTTATTGAGGTGTAGAATTAAATATCAAATTACAAAACAATTGGATACGCACAGAGAACAAATAACCTTTAATTTAGCCACACAAAAATTTAAAGTTAAAATGCAAAATATTGATTTGATTTTTACAGCTGACGAATTTATGTATTACCTGAGATTGAATGCTAGTGATCTTATCACGAGGTTCAATAATCCTTATCTAACTAGAGGTTTTCAACTTATGGTAAAATACATGGGTGAGATCAGAACTAATTTGTTAATTCCTGGGCTA
>CAZRHM010000010.1:0-17309 GCA_964599845.1 uncultured Candidatus Saccharibacteria bacterium | reverse complement strand
GACCTATCCGAAACACTCTCATAATCGTAATTATATTTTGCTTTTACAAATTTTTTATTCATTTCGAATTATTATAAGATAATCGTTAAAAAGTTGAAAGCAAAAAGTTATACTAAATATTATTCAATATAACCATTATGTCTGTTTATTAAGCACTTATTCGTCTTTAATAGCCCACTTTATTCCATCTACTTTTAAACTATTAATCATTAAAACCGTGTACGAATGTAAATAAGGTAAAAATGTATAACTTACTAAAACTATGAATCCTGCAGGTAAAACAGTTAGAAGGTGTGTAAACATTAAAAAAATTTGGTTTAAATTTTTAGGTTTTGGCATTAATAAAAGTTTTACTAATAGTGTTGGAAATATAAAAAAAATACTTATTTTTACTAAAAACATTAAAATAGAATAAAGACCTATTTGATTCGATAAGTTTATTTTATATGTGTTTATATATAAAAAGCTAAGAGAAATAAAAATTGTTATTGATTTGTTTAATACAAAAATTTCGAATGCTTTATAGATCTTTATAATCTTTTTTAATATAGATAATTTACGAGCTTTTATAATTGTTTTAATTGCGAGTTCAAACGAAATAGCACCCCAACCCCATCTATAATATTGATGATACTGATCGATGTGATTTTTTATATATTTCTTATTTTTCACTGCATTTGAATAAACAGCTTCGTAAACACTTTTACAATAAAATTCTCCCCCAAACTTGTTAAATGGTTTCCAATAAAATGGCGTGTCGTCAATAGGAAGTGTTGTATCCCAAAAATTCACACTCGAAAATGTTTTAGAACTTAAAGTAAAGCACGAAAAGGTGTACCTATTTTTTGAATCGAGTGCAGAACTACTTATAATAGACATGGTTAATCCTTCCGATAAAACTCTTACTAATAATGGCACATCCCAAAAGTTATTATCGAACCTGTACATGGCAGGCATATAAAAAATCTTTTTTGAATAGTTATCTTTAATCCATTCGTTTCCGACTATTAATAAGTAGTTTTTACCTAGCCTGGTATCGGCGTCAGGGCTAGTAACTAGCGTTTTTTCTGAATCTAAGTTTTTAATTGATTCTAAAGATTTTTTTACACACCAGGTTCTGTTTGCTGCTGCTCCATTCACTTCACCATCAAGGTTATTTGGATGTAAAAAGATTTTAATTTTATTAGTAAGCTTTGGATTGTAGTCTTTTTCCATTGCTTTTTTTATTTTTTCAAAATCTTTATTGTTTGGATATTTACGTTCTTCAAAAGACACCGAAATAAAAATCTTACTATTTGGATAATTTTGATTAACTACAGAATCAATTGATTTTTTTAAAACTGATAATGATTCACCGTATGTTGCAAAACAAACAACTTGGTTAGGTAAGTTATAGTTAAAATCCTTATTTAAATTTTTATTAAAATTATTTTGAAAAATTTTATATTTAATAAAACCTAATAAACTCCCAAAAACAAAGAATGATGATCTATAAAACCAAAATAAATAAAGTGGAAATAGAATGAATATGAAATTTTGTTTGAGTAGTAGAACACCTAAAAAAGGCATTATTAACATTAACCACATCAAGACTGCTGGTATTGAATTCAGTTTGTTCTTTAACATATGCTCACAATTTAATTTTGGTAATTAATAATCCAAAATAATTACTCTATATTAACAAAAAATAATGGTAGAATTCTTTATGAAACTAAAAGACTTACTATCTAAAGATTTAAACGAAATAGAAAGTAAAAAGCTTTCACAAAAAGAAATAGATGAACTTCTAAACGAACTACCAAACTGGGGAATTGACAATGAAAACAGGCTAATAAGCAATTTTGAATTTAAAGATTTTGATTCGGCAGTAGATTTTTTTAACATAGTTGCAAAACTGGCTAACAAAGTAAATCATCATCCAGATTTAATGCTGTATCAGTACAATAATTTACTTGTTTTACTTTACACACACGATGTCGATGGAATTACCTACAAAGACTTTGCATTTGCAGCTCGTGTAGAAAAACTAATTGAAAGTTTATGAATACAGTAACGATTTTAATTTTAGTGGCGACAATTTTTATTGTTCTAATAAATTTATTTTATAAAAAAGTAATTTTTATTAGTTTGAGCTTAATAAATATTTTGTTTATTATTTCGATTATTGGAATAATTTCAGCTCTGTTTTTACCAAGCATATATATAAGTACAGCTGAATTGCTTTTTAAAGATAATGCTTTTGGTAATTCATTACTAAGCATAGAAAATTTTATAGAACAAATTGCAAACATACCTTCTAATATTGGAAACTCAATACAAAACTTAATTGGCCGAGGAAGCGACTCAGGTACAAGTTTTGATTCGAATTTGTATAACGACTTTATAAAGTTAATTTCAGGAATTTTAAGAATTTTCTCTATAGTACTTTCTTTAATAATATTAGTTATTACTACATATTTTAAATATGTATATTCAGGATTTATATCGAGCAGAAAACTAGAAAAAAGAGTAGAAGAATTAGAACAAAAATTAGCTGCTGTTAATAATGGCTAATTTATAAGCACAATTACATTATTAAATTTCTGAGAGGTTATAATAAATAAGGTTTAATATTAAAAATACCCTTTCTACATTACAGCTAAAATCAATATTTCTAAAAAAGTAATACTAAGTTTAATACTTGTTTTGTATACTTAGTTTATGAAAAATTTAACTAGAACTTTTGAAAATATAAAAACTACTGTATCTCTCGATTTGCGGGCATTAGCATTTTTTAGAATCCTTTTAGGAATTTTGATTTTAGTAGACTTATTAATTCGGTCAAAACATTTAGAGATGTTTTACACTAATTTTGGTGTTTTACCGATTAATCAGCTTTACGAAAAAACATCAATACTATCTACATTTTCATTGCATATTGCAAGTGATTCATTGGCTTTTCAAATATTTATGTTTATTTTAGCTGCGGTATTTGCATTCTGTTTAATCGCAGGTTACAAAACCACGCTAATGACTCTGTTAAGCTGGATTTTATTGGTATCTTTGCAAAATAGAAATCCTACCATTTTACAGGGAGGAGATGTTGTATTTAGAATGATGCTATTTTTTGCAATATTTTTACCTTTAGGAGCAAGATATAGTTTGGATTCGTTAAAAAAAGATAGGTATATTATTAGCAATAAGCACTCAAACCTAGCTACATTCTCATTTATTTTGCAAATTGTTTTTGTATATTTTTTCTCAGCATTACTAAAAGAAGGTGCAGAATGGAGAAGTGAATTTACTTCAATTTACTATACATTGGAACTGGATTTGTTTGTAACTTCTTTTGGTGAGTTTATTAAACAATTTTATGAATTAACTAAAATTTTGACTGCATTTGTTTGGCATTTTGAACTACTAGTAGGCATTTTGATATTACTTCCAATAAAAAACTGGATTTTTAGAACTGTAGGAATATTAGGTTTAATCGGTATGCATTTGGGGATTTCATCAACTATAGATGTGGGGCTTTTTAGTGCCATTATGATAGTTTATTTAATAGGGCTTTTACCAACGGGTTTTATAGACAAAATATCCACTACATTCGAAAAAATTTTTATTAACAAAACAAAAATTATCGAATTCGATTCAAATAATCAAAAGCACCTGTTGTACATTAGAATTCTTAAAGTATTTTTTGCTTTAAAAAAAGTAGAATTCAAGAATAAAAAAGTAAAAAGAATTACTGTAATATCTTATAACAATAAAAATATAGGCTTTAATGCGTTAATAGAAATATTAGACAACTCCTTAATATTTTTTCCTTTTGTATTATTTCAAAGATTTTTTATATTTAAACAAATTTTTAATAAGTCTTTAAAATTTATTTCTATATTTAGAGTAAATATAAGGGGCTCAAAAAGTAGTGAAGAAAATGAAAATATTTTTATATATTTTATTATTAACCTTACAACTGCATTTGTAATTACATGTTGTTTATTGTGGAATTTAGCAAATTCTTATGATTCAATTCAAATCGATAGAACTATGGACGAAATTATGAGATTTTTTAGATTCGACCAATACTGGAATATGTTTTCACCATATCCACTTAAAGAAGATGGTTGGTTTATAGTGACAGGAACTTTAACAAATGGTGCAGAAGTAAATTTGTTTGGAACGCAAAAAGAATCAAAATACGACAGGCCTAAAGATATTTCTGAAGAATTCGAAACGCAGAGAGATAGAAAATATATTATGAATCTATGGTCTACAGAGTTTGTACCACATAGAGATTTGTATTTTGATTATTTATGCAGAAAATGGAATACCAAAAGCGATGTACCTATAAAAAGTGTAACTATGGAATACATGCTAGAGATAAGTCAACCAAGAGGGGTTCAAACTACAGTAAATAATGTAAACATGGGTAGCTATAACTGCATGTAAGCTTTATTAAATTATTGATCATCACCACTTCTAAAATAATAACCAACAACAAAACCGAGTGAACCTAAAAACACTCCAGATATTAGTGGTATTGCTCGTTCTAAATTTTCTATAATACTTACATTTCGAGCTAAGCCGTCTATAACAGAGACTATTATTATTAAAACAAAAACACTAAAATTTAAAACCTTAAATATTATATAAATTCTACTTCGAGTATCTTCTCTTTTTTCAAGTAAAGAATCTTGTGCAATATTTGTAATTTCGACACTGCTTAAGCCATCCTCAAAACCTTCATCGTAACTTTGCTCTGCCTCGTCTATTAAATCATCTTCATCAATTTCTTCTTCTTTAGTTTGTGGTGCCGCAGGAGCTTTTGTTCTATCTTTTTCTTCTTTAAAAATCTCAGCCAATTCTGCTGGATCAATAAACACAGTATTTGTTTTTGTTCTTTGGTTACTTTCCATTATCTGGTTCTATTTGTGAAATACGGTTATATTTTTTAAAGTGGTTTATTATTAAATTCCAGGGAGATTTTGAATCTTTTACAACAACTTCTCTACCTAAAGATTTTTCTAATAATTGTACCGATGCATTAATTATTGAACTTGCATCTGCACCAGTACTTTCTGCAATTTTTTGAATTCGTGTAGCTGTTTTTTTGTCTATTGCTGCTAATTCCACCTCTCTATTTTTTATTGCCTTAACTAATTGCTTATTCATTTTATTTACAGTTGGTTACAATTTATCTATACTAAACTATACCATAAGAATACCTATGAGAATCAACAAGCAAAATTTAAAAATACTTATTTTAGCAATTGTACTTTTAACCTTTGTATTGGCATTAATAGTTTCTTTATTAAATATACAAAAAGAACCTGAAGAAACAGAAAAAAACGAAACTGAAGAAATAGACTCAGAAAATAACTTGCCGAAAACAACTATATATCCGGTAGAAAACAAGTCTGAAATAAAAGGCTTGTTTAAACTAAAAGAACCATATTTTATTAACGCTATAGTTTTATATCACGATAGTGAATTATTCAATTGTTTAACACCAAATAAAGAGTGTAAGGTTTACCATATATCTGATGGTGAAAATACATGGTATTTATCGGAAAATGAAACGGTGCAAGTATATGGTTTTGCAGACGAAGCTAAACAAAAATTTAATATTAAAGATTCTGAAGTTGAATTGAGAGTAGTAAAACTAGATATGTTTGATGATGAAAATAATGTGGTTACAGACAACGAAGGAAATCCTAAATATGTAATTTTACAAGCATATGGATGCATTCAAAATAAAATTTGTGCATCTACAGGAAATTTATCTATAAGTAAAAGTGAAAACTCAGTAAAAAACTTTATTAACTTTATTAATAGCATAGAATTTTAAGAATGGAAATTAACGAAACCTTAGTACTTGCTTTGTTTGGACTTGCAATTATAGTAGTTTTAATTTTAGCAGCAGTAGTTTACTATCAAAATCAAAAAATAAAAGATTTGACCACTCCAAAGTATGGTTTTTTAGGTAAGCCACTTTCAATATTTTTGCTCTCAGCTTTAGTGTTTGGATCTTTTGGATTGTATATAGGAAATCGTACAAAAGAGCCTGATTCAGTTTCGGTAACTGACCAGGGTGTTGTCACTTTCGAAGTTCAATACGATACCATTAATGCAGCAGCACGTGTATATAGATTTAGAGCTGTTCCACAAATAGATGGTATAGAATTTGGTATAAACCCAAACAGAACATTCGATGTTAACTGGACCATAGTTAATCAAACAACATTTAAAACAACAGAATTTGGCTTAAATAGAAATTTTCAAGGTGGTTTAAACTTAACGTTACGACCAGGTATTAATCGAATAAGAGCTGAGGTCATTGTTAATGAAAAGCTGTATTCAGACGAGATAACGTTAGAGATTAGGTAATTATATTACTTTCGTTGTTAAATACTTATACAATACAATTTCAAAATACACATTGAATAGGTATTTTGCACAACTTTTAGATTCATATTAGTAAAGGGAGATTAACAAAATAAGTCCACTGTATAATGATAAATAATCAAGCATTATGCTCACTAGCTTCTAAACAATGTAAACTTTAATAAAACTAATACGAATAAAATTATTTTAGAATTAGAATTTAAACTTGAATTCTGTAATTTCAGGAATATCTACACCATTTTCTTTAATATATGTTTTATGTTTTTCCAATAGGGCAGAATATTTTTGCACTAATGTTTCTTTATTCTTATCAACTTTGGAATTAAACTTAGCCGCAGCTAGTATTGCTTCAATACAAACATGATATCGGCTGGCTTTATTTACTACTTGCATGTCGAAGGGAGTTGTTGTACCACCTTTTTCTATATATCCAAGAATTTGTAATCGATTCGAAATTTCTCTTCCCCAAGTAATCATTTTAATTGCTTCAGGGTAACCATGAAAGTTAAAAATAATTCCTTTAGATTTTGAAAAATATTCTTCAAATTCTTTTGTTGTAAGTAGAGTATCGTTTTCATCACCAAAGCCGAGTCTTGTTATTTCGTTAATATTTATATATTTAAATTTAAGTTCAGGCACATCTTTTTTAAGAATTTGCGCAGCTGCGATAGTTTCTACTGTTTGGTAGTCTCCTGCCGATGCTAAAACAACATCTACATTATCACCGTCATTATCATTATTACTACTTTTATTACCGGCCCATTCCCATTCAGAAATTCCTTTTTTAACATGTTCTAGTGCCTCTCTCATTGTTAACCATTGCGGAAGATCACGTTTGCATGCTGTTATTAAATTTACACAATCGACTCTTTCCAAAGAATCTTGCATTGTTGCTAATAAAATATTTACATCTGCTGGAAAATACATACTGGCATTATCAAAATATTTTGTTAACAAAGAGTTTATTAAACTAGGATTTTGGTGTGTATACCCATTATGTTCTTGCCTCCATAAAGTACTTGTAGATATATAATTAAGGCTAGAAACAGGCTTTCTCCATGGATACTCAAAACTTTGTTTTAAATATTTTATATATTGGTCAATTTGTGAGTTTGCAACATTCAAAAAAGCCTCGTACGATGCTAAAAAACCATGACGTCCTGTTTTTATGTAGCCTTCCATCCAACTTTGCAGTACATTTTCACTTAAAATTTCCATAACTCTACCAGCCTTAGAATATTTTTTATCCCATTCGCGAAGATTTCTATTCATCATTTTATCTGTTTCATCCAAAATAGCTTCCATCATGTTAGATTCTGATTCATCGGGTGAAAAAAATCTAAAATTTTTATCATCTTCGTTTAAATCAAAAACATCTCTAATATATTCTGCCAATTGTTCCATTCTGCTCTCAGGTGCTAAACCTCTATTTGCAAACTTTATTTCGTGACTATAAATGTTAGGTAGAGTTAAATTAATTCTTCCTGGGTTACCAGAAA
The DNA here is from genome assembly GCA_964599845.1 of uncultured Candidatus Saccharibacteria bacterium. Lineage (GTDB taxonomy): Bacteria > Patescibacteriota > Dojkabacteria > J137 > J137 > CAZRHM01. The sequence goes on along the minus strand of CAZRHM010000010.1, from coordinate 9,423 downwards.
CTTGTTTATTCATTCCTAATTTAAAATCGTTAGAAGGAATTATTTCTAAAATATCTTTAGTAATAAAATTGTCTTTATTTACAAGATTCTGAATCTTATACGAATTCAACCAATCTTTTAAAGCTTCAAATTCTTCGTTGTCTTTTTTAGGTTTAGGAATAGGAATCCCATGAGACAAATTATTATCTTCAATTTTATTACCATGTAGAGTTTTTGGCCCTGTCCAACCTTTTTTAGTTCGTAAAATGATTACTGGTAGTTTTCCTCCTTCTTTTTTATAATTTTTTATATGCTCGTAAACAACAAAAAGGGTTTCGAGGAAAGACTTATAAATATCTGATCCAAGGTTATATTGATCTACAATAAAGGCTGTATATCCAAGACCATAAAAGTATGTTGCTAGTTCTTCGTCTGTAAATGTAGAAAATAATGTTGGTCCCGAAATTCTATATCCATTTAAATGCAATATGGGCAAGACAACCCCATCTGTTTTGTGATTAACAAACTTAGCCGATTGCCAACTAGCAGCTATTGTTGCTGTCTCTGCTTCACCATCACCAATAATACAAGCCGAAATTAAATTAGGATTATCAAACACTGCACCAAATGCAGTAGCTAATGAATAGCCTAATTCGCCACCTTCATTTATTTGGCCTGGCAATCCAGGCCATGTATGACTCTGAAACCCACCAGGCCAACTAAAATTCTTTAATACGTATCCAATTCCCTCCTCAGAATAATCTGCTTCTGGATAATATCTTTTTAAAGTTTCTTCTATATATAAACCGCTAATAATTGCTGGTGCACCATGCCCAGGCCCAGTTATTAGCATCATTTTGTTTTTGTTATTTAGATCATTTTCGAGAACTTGTGATATAAAAACATTTAACCCTCCATAAATAAAGTTCAATCCAGGTACAGTTCCCCAGTGCCCTAAAATTCGATCTTTAATGTGTTCTTTTTTTAGGTCATCTTTAAGTAAAAAGTTATCTTTTAAATAAAGCATAGCTGAAGACAAATAATTACTTAATCGATGGTATTTTTTTAAATTTGATGCATATTTTTCGAAATCCATTATAGAAAGTACTTAATAAAAAATCCTGAAATTAAACAAATAATCCCAATACCAACAAGAATTTGTTCTCGTTTCATTTCTTTGTAAACTTTAAAATCAATTTTGTGTTCTTTTAATACTTTTGTATGCACGGATAATACAGCGTATGCAATTAATAAGCCTCCTAGCAGTTCAAGTAAATCTCCAATAAATACATAGTCCATAAATACAATATATCAGAGATAAAGAATTGTTTGAAGATGGTTGAACAGTTTTAACTATTCTGTTAAAATATATAATTATTATATATGTATATTGTGGATTCTCAGTTCAATTTAACATTAAAAAATATGGTGATTGGAGTTTGCTTACATGCAGAGACTACTTGGTTGAGTGCTGGAAGTGAGGGAGAATATTATTATAAAAAAATAATTTATAATAAACGTGCAATAAGTGTACCTATTAAAAAAGAGGGAGCTCAAACAGGACTGATAAAAGATGAAGATGGAAGACTGTGGCTCATTGCAGAAAAAAATAACATATATATTTCTATGCCTTTTATTACAAGAATGCGTTCGTTACTAGATGGTAATAACTTTTTTATTGTGAGACCTGTTCTGCTACCTCAATGGAGTGTTAGCTACTTAGAAAGTAATGGTGTGGAAATACCTATAGTAAATCCCAAAAGATGGCAAATTATGTACGCAGGAGAATTACCTGATGATTACTTTGATGGTCATTATAATGTTTATTATGCCGCTTTTACGCACTCATTGTTTTTTAGAACTCTGGTACAACAGTTCAATGAATATCCAGATAAACTTAATGTAATTGATAGCATTAATAATTTTATTATGTACATCTTGCAAAATGAACTTCCAAACCAGAGCGAAGTTGTTTTTCAAGTGATCCGGTCAATAAATGTTCTTAGAAGTGTTACAAAAAATCTAGAAGGAAATGACCCTACATATGTAGAAGAAATATATAAGCGATTACATAGAATTGAAAACAGTGTTGTAGATTACCTGATAGTAAATAATATAGAATTAGCAGTGGAAAACAAAGCATTGTTTACTGATTCAGCAAATAGTAAAATTAGCAAGAATATTGATGCTATGTTAACGGGTATGCAAGTAATGTAATTATGTAAGTCATTAATACTCGAACGCAATCACCCAGCGCTGTTTAACATTTGTACATTCTTCATCGTAACATTCACCGTAGCAAGTAAATGCTGTAATTGTATTTTTATTAAGCCAGTTATCCAAAATAAAAGTAGCAGATTCATTTACAGGTGCAGAAAAAATTACTTTCCCTTCGTATAATAAGCCATTTATGCAAGCTGCTGCCTTGTCATTAACCCTTGAAATAATTATTTTGCCAAAATCTGTTGTAGGTTTATAGCAATCTCCATTTTCACAATTATTATGGCCTAACAATACAATGTTGTTATTATAAAGTGTTTCTTCCAGTATACTTGGTTTACTTTTTTGATCCCAACTACTCAAATCTTCTCTACCCAAATTTATAATCTTACCAGTAGAATCAGTATAAAACCATTCCCCGGAGCATGTTTTAGAAGGCTTTTTAATTTGAACTTTGGTTTTGTTTATTTTTGTGTAAATTTTTTGGCGTACGTTAGTCAAGTACATATTTCCATTCATTTTTGCTTCTGCTTTAATATTGTTTGTTGTGGCAGATTTAACACTTGTGAACGCAAACATAGAGAATGTTATTGATATAAAGATGAAGGTAAAATATGTGATTAAAATTCTTTTGTGCATTTTAATAAAATTATCCTTTAATTATAACATTGACAGGCCTCTTCTGGTATATATGAAGTATATAAGTGGTTGAAAAATTTACAAAACTTTGCATTGACTTTTGCTGCCAGCTATGGTCATATATTGTATAGCTAAATAGTCACTTATTTTTAGAGACAATCGTTTAAAGTTATGAGCAGCTTAAATACACTACACTTTTATAGTGACTTGCCATATATCGATGACTTTTTAGAAGTTAAAAATCAAAGAATTTTTAAAGATATCCCTATTAATTGGCATGTAATAATAACTGACATTAAAGGCTCAACTACTGCAATAGAAGAGGGAAAATATAAAGAAGTAAACTTTTTGGCGGCATGCTCTACTACTGCAATTTTAAATATAGATAAAACAGTCGATTTTCCATTTGTATTTGGTGGAGATGGAGCAACAATTCTCATTCCAGAGCATTTTGTGCAAGTAGCTAAAGATGTATTAATAGATACACAAAAATTTGCAAGGCAAGAATTTGGTATGGAATTTAGGGTAGGAATTGTTCCAGTAATTGATATATTACGAAACAAACAAAAAATTAAAGTAGCAAAATTAAAATTATCTGAAGACTATTTTCAATCGATTTTTATTGGTGGTGGATTAGATTATGCAGAATACTTAGTAAAAAATCATGCAAAATATTCAGTCCAATACGAACCACCAAGATTAAAAGCAGATTTTTCGGGAGTAAAGTGTTTATGGCAAGACTTACCATGCAAAAACGAAGAAGTTGTAAGTTTACTTGTAAAGGCTACGAATAAATTTAATCCAGATATTTATAATGATGTAGTCGACGAGATATTTAGAATTTACGGTACACGAGAAAGTAGATTTCCGGTACAACAAAACTCGATTAAATTTAAAAATAACTTTAAGAAAATATATTTTGAATCTATAGCTGAAGCATATCAATTTAGAAAAAAGAAAAATTATGTAATAATAAAAAATCTTGCAAAAGCAGTATTCAAAACTTTAAAAAATATGCTTAAAAAGGGACTTAGTAAAGTTATTCCAATTTTAAAAATTGAACAAATAAATTCAATTGACTCAGAAAAATTTGATGATATGCTAAGAATGGTTATTTCAGGTTCAAAAGAACAACGAGAAAGGCTAACATCTTTTTTAGAGTATAGATATCAACTTGGGGATTTAGCATACGGAATTAATGTTGCCAAAAGCGTATATATGACCTGCTTAGTATACGAACGAAAAGCAAGGCAAACGTATTTTATTGATGGGTCAAATGCGGGCTATACAATAGCTGCTAAAGAATTAAAGAATAGAATAAAATGGCAAAAAATCTATATGCACTAAGTTTTTAAAGATTTAATAATAAAAATTATTCTATTAATGCCTCAAAACTTCTCTATAAACAAGTGCTAAAATATTGTAAATGAGCACATAAAAATGACCGAATCCGAAATACTTTGGGAAAATGCCAAAGCATTAAAATATAATCTTACAGAATCTTTTGTATTTGCCGGAAAACAATTAGCAGAAGAATTAATAAAAGAATTTGGTAAACAAAAATCATACACAATAATTTGTGGAACAGGTGGTAATGGAGGAGATGGATTAAGCACGGCATATTTTTTGTACGAAAATGGTGTAAAAAAAATAAAAACATACCTAATTGGAAGAGGTAATCAATTAAAAAACAAATTTGTTGAGCCTATTTGGTTAGAAGTACAAAATTTTAAAGAACAATTAAATCTAAAGCAAGATTGCTATGCATCCGATATAGAAAGATCTGATGTAACAATAGAAGCCCTGGTGGGTACCGGATTAGAAGGTAAAAAATTAACTAAACGATATAAAGATGTAATAGATAGAGTGTCACATTTTGGAAAGCCAACTGTAGCAATAGACATAGCATGCCCTCATTATGAGCCTAGTATCACATACTCAATTCAATATCCAAAATCTATAAATTCAAAAATTATAAATATAAAAATCCCTAAGAACTTAGAATTCTATTGTGGCCCAGGCGAAAGGAAAGCTTTATGGAAACCAAAAAAGTCTTCACACAAAAATAGAAATGGAGAGCTACTAATAATTACAGACCAAAACATCGATAAAGATTTATTAAAAGAAGTAAAAAACGAATACAATACAAATATAAACATTTTTCATTTTCCAAAACATGAATCTTTAAAGCAAGAATACAAAGCTGTATCTTCTAAAAGACTTAACAAAATTATTGAGCAAAGTGATGCTATATTAATAAGTAATGTTGATGAAAACATTTTATCTTTTGCAACCGTTAGGCATATTTTACAAGCTTATAGTTATAAAAAGTTCATTTTTAGCGCCGGTATTTTAAATTTTATTAATCTAAAAGATTTTCAAAATTTAGAAAACAAAGTAATTGTTTTGCAAAATAATAATCTTCCACAGTTAAATAAAAAAGAATTATCGATAGAGGGTAAGTTAAAAAGATTTGCAATAGAAAACAATTGTGTAGTAATGTTTTTAGGATTTAATAATATTCTTTATAATTCCGATGGGCAATTTCGTGTTGTACAAAGTAAACAAGATTTTAATAAGGCTTTATTAAAGACATCGGTGTATTCTACAAAAAATGATTTGTGGCTATCCAGCAGAGCTAATTTTGGATAGCTAATTCCAAGGAATACACTTAACCTGCATTACAATCTGTTTAGTATATTTTAGCTGGTTAAGGTTGGCCCATGAAAATGTTTACTAAATTACTATTTAACAAAAGTAAATCTTTGAATCTTTTTACCTTTAACCTTAATCTTCTCAGTAAAAGATTTAATTGGTCTGGCCCATTTTAAAATTGTTTTAACATAAAGTGGTCGATAAATTACTAAAACTGTTTCTGTAGCCTCGTCAGTTACTAAATCTGTTACTTTGTAAACTACATTTGGATTTTTGTAGTGATAATATGTGGAGCCTATGGAAACTTTTTTTTGGGCTTTTAATAATTCTTTTTCGAGCGAATCGATAGATTTATGAGCCATGTATATAATTTTATATTTGATATTAGCATAAATAGAGCAAGTCTATAAGTTTTATAATTTTTAACTATTTTAATAAAAGGTATATCATGTTTATAATAGAATCTAAGAAATAGAGTTGATAATTCATTGAGTAATAAACATTCGTATTTAAATACCTTAAATATAGGGTATTATCGGTAGTTAGATTCATTCTTTTAAGAATTTACTTGCTTATATTAAAACAAAGTTACTATGTCTTTTGTACATTTGCATGTTCATACACAATATTCGCTTCTAGACGGGATGAACCGATCGGAAAAACTTTTCGAAAAGGCTAAGGAATTTGGTATGGAAGCAATGGCTATTTCGGATCACGGTGTTTTGTATGGTGTTCCAGAATTTTGGAAAATGTCTAAAGATTTTGGAGTAAAACCAATTGTGGGTTGTGAAATGTATTTATCTCCAAAATCGCATAAATTAAGGCAAGAAGTAAATGGTATTAGGTATTATCACCTTTTATTACTTTGCAAAAACCAGATTGGTTACAAAAACTTAGTAAAACTGGTGTCAATTTCTCATGCTGAAGGAATGTATTACAAACCCCGAATTGACTTTGAAACATTAAAAAAATACAGCGAAGGTTTAATCTGCACATCTGCTTGTTTAGCAGGCCCATTGAGTAGGCACATAGCTCAAGATGAATATGAAAAAGCAGAGGATTGGTTAAAAAAACTTCAATCAGTATTTAAAGATGACTTTTATTTAGAAATTCAACGAAATGGAATTAGGTGTAACGATGAAATCGATACAGACTTAATTAATAATCTCCCTAAAGATGAAGTTGAGGAACAACTGGAAACTTTAAAACTGCAAGTAAAAGTTAATAAAAAATTATATGAATATTCAGACAGATTTAAAATTCCAGTAATAGCAACAACGGATGCACATTATTTAAATAAAGAAGATAAAGATGTACAAAAAATTCTTTTTTGTATTAGAGATGGAAAACTATTAGATGATCCAACTTCACTAAAAGGTTATGTAGAAACCTATATTAAATCTCCCGAAGAACTTGCAAAAGATTTTGCAGATATACCTCATGTTTTAGAGGAAACACTAAAAATTAACGAAAAAATAGAAGGAGTATCGCTAAAATTTGATCGTGTCCAACCCAAATATTGGAATCTTCCAAAAGGAAAAACTTCGGCCGAAGAGCTTAAACAGCAAACTTTTGAAGGGGCGAAAATAAAATATGGCGAGATTACAAACGAATTAAAAGAACGTCTCGAATACGAATTAATGGTAATAGATAAAATGGGTTATAACGACTACTTCTTAGTTGTTGGAGATTTAATGCAGTATGCACGTTCTAAAGGAATTGTAATTGGGGTTAGGGGGTCGGCGGCCGGTTGCGCAGTAGCATATGCACTTGGTATTACAAATCTTGATCCTATTAAGTGGGACTTGGTTTTCGAAAGATTTTTAAATTTAGAAAGAGCATCACCTCCCGATATAGATATGGATATAGAAGATGAAAGACGAGATGAAATTATAGAGTATGCTAAGCAAAAATATGGTGAACGTAATGTAGCTGCAATATGTACATTTGGAAAACTAGCTACAAAGGCTGCAATTAGAGATGTGGCTAGAGTAATGGGAATTGATTTAGCTGTAGCCGATAAACTTTCGAAAATGGTTGTTGTTTTGTTTGGTAAACCATATAGCTTCGATAAAATGATGGAAGAAGATGAAGAATTTAAAAGAATTGTAGAATCTGATCCAGAATTATTAAGACTAGGTGAAGCAGTAAAACAAATAGAAGGATTAAATAGACATACAGGAGTACATGCTGCCGGTTATTTAATTACACCAAGTCCTGTAGATGAATATATGGCCTTACAGCCGGATTCAAAGAATCCAAATATGCTTGTAACACAAATGGATGGAACATGGATAGATAAACTGGATTTTATGAAGTTTGACTTTTTAGGACTTAGAACACTAACAATAATTCGAAATACAATTGAATATATAAAAAAACGACACAATAAAGACATTGATTTAACAAAAATACCTAATGACGATAAAAAAGCATTTGAATTGTTTGGTAGAGGAGAAACAGTTGGAGTATTCCAGTTCGAATCACCACCAATGCAGCAGTATTTGAGAGAGTTACAACCCCAAAATCAAGAAGACATATGCTTTTTAGCTGCCGCGTACAGGCCAGGCCCAATGAAATTCATACCAGATTACATTAAATGTAAACATGGAAAAAAAGAAGCAGAATATTTAATACCAGAGCTAGAACCAGTTTTAAACACGACATTTGGCTTCCCAATTTATCAGGAACAATTATTAAAAATATGCATGACATTTGGTGGATTCACTTTAGGAGAAGGTGATGTAATTCGAAATGCACTAAAGAAGAAGCAGTTAGACATTTTACAAGCAAAAGAACCAGACTTTGTTAGTTACTTTGTAAAACATTATCCACAATATGGAGAAGAAAAAGCAAAAGAATTATGGGGGCAGCTTAAACCATTTTCAGACTATGGTTTTAACAAAGCACACTCAGCTAGCTACGCAATTGTTGCATATTGGTGCGCATACTTAAAAGCACATTACCCACTAGAGTTTGTAACTGCACTAATGCACTCTGATGTAGAAAATACAGACAGGGTAGTTGTAGATATTCGAGAAGCAACCCGAATGGGTTACAAAGTACTACCACCAAATATAAATAAGTCTGACATTTATTTTGCAATTGAAGACGACAATGCAATACGCTTTGGATTCGCAGCAATAAAAAATGTTGGAACAAAGTTATGCAAAAGAATTGTAGAAGAAAGAGAAAAAAATGGAGAATATGCTAACCTAGACGATTTAATAAGCAGAGTTGGAACATCAAATATAAATAAAAAAGCTACAGAATGTTTAATAAAAGTAGGCGCACTTGATGAATTTGGAGACAGAAATGCACTATTTAAAATCATTCCAGAGGTATTCGAAAAAGTTAATAAAGACGAAAAGTTTGAAAGTATTGGCCAAACTGGACTATTTAATTTTTCGGAAGAACACGATGCTGTTAAACAAATAGAATCTACACCATTCCCTAATGTTGAGCCAGCTAGTGATAGAGAAAAATTAGAATGGGAAAAAGAACTGATGGGGTTATTTATATCCACACATCCACTACAAAAGTTTAAATGGGCAAAGTTACTAAGTAGGTATAGTAAAGCGAGCGATGTTGAAGAAATGGAAAATCAAAAACCTGTTAAATTTTTAGGTATGTTTACTGGAGTAAAAGTTGTGAAAACCAAAAGTAATGGAGATAAAATGGCGGTAATGAGCATAGAAGATTTAAGTGGGAAATGTGATGCAGTCGTATTTCCCAAATCATTTGAAAAGTTTGACGCACTAGGACTAATAGCTGAAGCAAGAGCATTTATAATCGAAGGCAAAGTAAATATTAGAGGTGAATACAAATCAGTTGTAATAGACACAATTGAACCTGCCAAATCAATAAACCCTCCAAAAACACTAAATTTAGATATATCTGGAATAACAGATGAAAATGAACTAAAAGAAT
>CAZRHM010000009.1:0-17589 GCA_964599845.1 uncultured Candidatus Saccharibacteria bacterium | reverse complement strand
ATGAGTGCGACCCCAAAACCATACAAGGTGAATTTCTCCTTTCAAAGCGGCAGTATTCTGATATTACGGGCAGGCAGCAAGAAAATGATGTGATAGCCTATCAGATACGCCAGTCGTTTAAACCGGATGAGATTTCGCCGGAGCTTGCCAACAAAATCGGTTATGAATTAGGCATGAGTTTTACGAAAGGCAACCACGCATTTATCGTTGCAACTCACATCGACAAAGCCCATATTCACAATCATATTATCTTTAACTCCACTTTCAATTTTTAACTGTCTAACTTCAACACTATATCCGTCTGGGAACTCTACGTTGAATGCAAAGTTTAAAACAACTGACTTTATTTTCCTTGGATCATTACTAAATTCTAATAACATATCGATTAAATCTTGTCTGCTTTTTGTATCTGATATGCCTAAATTATTATACAAATTCCAAGCAGGCAAATTATCTTTACTGTTTTGAATTGTTAGTCCAGTGTATTTAGGAATACTACTGTCTTGATGGATGAAGGTGATATCTCTAAGGTATTGATTAAATTTATTCGGAATATATTTATTATTATAGAACAAATCTAATAGGTTTAAATAATCTGGTATAGCATTTGGATCTTGAATTTCTAATAGCAACTTAGTAACTATGGAAGGAGGAGTAACAATTCTTTTAATTGTTAAAGCACCAAATGCACTTGTAATCATGAAAGAAAGTAACCAAAACAAAGCCTCTCTTCTGGTTAAACCATCCTTAGACATATATATCTTTAATATATAATATTATACCACACACAGTCGCCCAAAGCTAGTGACAGCTCCTTGTCTTGTTATTAACCCACAAAGTATGAAAACACATAGAATTTGTATATTATCGTTGACTGCTTATAGGTTTTGTAATTTTTGTAGAAATAACTCAGTCCTATTTATAGAAGATTGAAAACGGGGACAGAAGAATAGACATCGTAGAACAACTAGAACTTGCACAAATGTACGATAAAGACGTTACATATTTTGTAGACGATGTTCCTTCATTAAAAATGAAAAAGGGGGTAATAGAAAGGTGTAATTATATTTTATATTTTCTGACAATCAAGCTATTTTTGGTTTATCCATTTGTTGTTTGTGATATCTGCGATAATCATAATCATCAAATGTGTATTCAGTGTCACCTGTATCAAATTCACTAAGTAGTTCGTCAAAGGTCGGTTTTGGAGGTACTTTAATCTCAGGCTCCAGTTCTGTAAAACTCTTCACTATTAATGCTAACAAATATTTAGGAATAAGCGTATCTGCTGGTGCTATGCTAGGTACCTCGTTAAAGTCAATAAGCTCCGTTATAGATCCTTCTACAGGATTAGGACCAAAAAGCCTAGCATAAGTTGTTATTTTAGGTTCGGGTACCAGTTTAGCCTTGCCATCCTGTAATTTTATAAAATTTAAAGCTAAAATAGGCAATTATATGGTACCTCCTTCTTTTAGTGGGAAGTGATAGTATGTAATAAATCTTTTTTCTTCTCGTTGTACTATAGAATCATTATTCAATTCAAAAATAACCTTTGTAATAAGCTCAGTTGTTAAACTATCCTCTGAAAGATTCTTCCCTGCAGCATTTTTTTTATATGTAATAAACACGCTTCTAACAGGATCAGACTCATTAGTGCGCATATAATCAGAGTATGGATTCCCTATGCTTGTAGAATCAGTCGTATGCGGAGGAATTGATAACATTACTGACGGGTTTTCTCTTTTTTCATCTGTAATTATTAGTCTGTACATAGTACTCATATCACTAAAAACAAATTCAGTGCCACTTTGGGTTCTGGTTACAATTGACAACAGTTCTCCTTTTCCAGTAGAAGGTGTAACCAAATCAACACCGTATAATGTACCCATTCTTGATAATACATCTTGAATTTGCTGTTCAGTTAATTTAGGATAATTACTCAACTCACTTAATAGCTGGTCGAAAGGTTCTATATGTAGCCTATAGTCAAATTTTATTTCAGTATCACTGAGTGCTGCTAATATTAGGAATACTAGCGGAATTAATAAGTTTTTTTTGATGATCCTTATATGCGAATTATATCAAAAAACTATCTGCATGTATATGTTTAAAAAAATTATGGCGTAGTGGAGATGCTAGTTGGTGGCTGTTAAATCTGTTTCTTTACTTATTAGCCCACAAAGTATAAAATCACACTAGAATTTGTTTATTAGCGGTTGACTGCTTATATGGTTTATAAACTTTATAGAAATAACCCAGCCTTAGAGTTAAAAGAGAATCATATAAATAGAAAACTGCTAATGACATCTTCAGATTATTATACTTATTAAAGCCGCATAAGCGGAGTATTTTATATGGAATCAAAATTAGGAAAAATTACAAAAACATTTAAAGTTGCAGGTAAAGAGATTGCTGTCTCGACAGGAAGATTTTCACCACAGGCTGCTGGCTCAATTTTTTTACAAATGGGCGGAACTGTTTTGATGGCCGATGTTACTGTAGATAAAAAAGATTCGGAATTAGATTATTTCCCTTTAGGTGTTGAATATATTGAAAAGATGTATGCTAGGGGAGCTGTTTCTGGTTCAAGATTTAAAAAGAGAGAAGGGTTACCAGCAGAAGAAGCCATAATAAAGGCACGAGAGGTTGATCATTCAATAAGGTCTCTTTTCCCAAAAAGTTTTAAAAGAGCAGTTTCTGTTGTTTTAACGGTACTTGCATATGACGGTGAAAACGACCCTCAAGCATTAACTGTTTTAGGTACAAGCCTTGCTTTAATGCAATCAGGAATACCATTTTATGGACCCTGCTCAAGTGTAGTTGTTTGCTTAAATAAAGATAATGACGTAGTAATTAATCCATCGGCTAAAGGGAGAGAAGAATTCTTAGCTGAATTTATATTATCTGGAGTAGATAATAAAGTTCTTTCTTTTGAAGGTTGGGGTAAGGAAATCGCAGAAGAAAAAATGAATGAAATCTTGGATAAGGCTAATAATGCAATTGTTGAGCTGAATAAGCAACAAGTTGAGTTTATTAGCAAAATAGAAAAATCTTTAGACATTGATCCAAATGCTTACGATAACAAACCAGCCCCAGCTGAGTTAATTGAGCTAGTAAAAGAAATTAAATACAACGAAATTGAAGATGCTATATTCAACGATAAAATCGATAGGATGACAAAAATATCTGAAATAAAATCTCAAATAGAAGAAAAAATTTCGGAAAACGAAGAAAAGGGATTTACTGGCTTAGAAGTTGATTTAGCAGTTGAATATGTTGCACGAAAAATTGTTAGAGACGCAATATTAAAAGAAGGAAAAAGAGTTATACCAAGAGGTTTAGATGAAATAAGAAAAATGGAAGCAGATGTTTCTATTTTACCAACTGTGCATGGTTCTGCAATGTTCCAAAGAGAATTAACTCAATCACTTTCAATAGTTACATTGGCTCCACAAAGCAGTGAGCTAATAATAGACGAAATGGAAGGAGAAACTACAAAGACGTTTATGCATCACTACAATATGCCAGGGTACGCATCGGGAGAAGCAGGTAGATTTAACTATCATCCAGGCAGAAGGGAAATTGGTCATGGTGCAATAGGAGAAAATGCAATTAAAACTGTATTACCAGATTCTGAGAGTTTCCCTTATACAATTAGAGTTGTTTCAGAGATAATGAGTTCTAATGGATCGACTTCAATGGCTGCAACTTGTGCAGCAAGTATGGCATTAATGGATGCAGGCGTTCCTATTAAAGAAGCTGTAGGTGGAATCAGTGTTGGATTAGTTACAAATGACGAAAACGAAGATGATTATAAATTGATATTAGATATAGAAGGATTAGAAGACTATTATGGCGATATGGATTTTAAAGTATGTGGAACAAAAAATGGAGTAACTGCAATCCAATACGAAAACAAATTACGTGGAGTTAAAATAGATATACTAAAGGAAGCATTCGTTATGGCAAAAAAAGGTAGAGAAGAAGTTTTAGAAGTAATGAATAGAGCAATCTCTTCACCTAAAGATGATGTTGCAGAAAATGCCCCTAAAGTTGTTACTGTGCAAATTGAGCAAGACCAAATAGGTGAACTAATCGGTCCAGGTGGTAAAAATATAAAGGAGTTGATTGAAGATGCAAAAATATATGGAAACGTAGAACCAGACATTAAAATTGACGATGATGGAAGTGTAAGAATTACAGCTGTAAAAAAAGAACAAATGGACTTTTTAACTAATAGAATTGTTAAAATGTTCGAAAAACCGGTAGTTGGTGAGGAATATGAAGGTGTTGTAGGTAAAATTATGACCTTTGGGGCTTTTGTAGATGTTTCTAAAAGTATATCTGGATTGGTTCACGTATCAGAAATGTCGGATCAATTTGTAAAAGATCCAAATACAGTTGTTAAACAAGGGCAATTAGTGAGAGTAAAAGTATTGAAAATAGATGATATGGGTAGAGTGAACTTTACAATGAAAGGCGTAAAACAACCTGCTTAACATTTAATTAGAATTAGAGACGCACTTCAGTGCGTCTCTAAACCTACTTTAATCACTGGTTCATTAATTTTAGTATATTAACCATATTTATAAGCCAGTAATCTAGCACCTAAATACAAAAATTCTTCTTAGCTATTTTCCTCTACAAAATCTATTATTCATCAGTTATGATGTATTAAAACAAAATAATAATGGAAAACTTAAATGTGTTTTATAAAAAAAATAAAGAAAAAATTTTATTATCAATAACTCTCTGCATTTCAGTAATAATAAGCATAATCCATATAATAAAAAGACCCATTTGGAGAGACGAGGCATTTAGTATTTATGTAGCACAGCTACCAATTATAGAATTAATATCAAAATCAGCAGCCGATACACAGCCACCGCTTCATTTAATAATTTTACATATTTGGGGAAAGCTATTCAGCTTTTCAGATTTTTCGACAAGATTTTTATCTGTAATTTTTACACTTTTAATGCTTTGTGTTTGCTATAGATTAATTAAAATGTTCGAAAAAAGACTTAAAAATAGAATGATGATTCTTGCTTTAATCGTACTTTCTCCAATAACAATTTTTTTTAGTACAGAAGCAAGGCAGTATTCACTACTATCGCTATTAGTAGTTTCGAATTTGTGGTTTGCTTTAAATTTATTTAACAAACCCACAAAACTAAATTTCATCGGATTTTTAACAACATCTATATTAGGCTTGTACACTCAAAATATATTCCTAATATACTTAGGGTGTATATACGCAGTATATTTATATAAAGTATTTATTCTAAAGAAGACACTATCAATAAATTTAAAGATTTTAACAACTATAGCTCTCGCAAATGTTTTTTTATACTTACCTTGGCTTAACTATTTTACTAAGCAATTAAAAGAATTTAATACTGAAGGCTTTTGGTATGTTTTTCAGCCAATGCTTCACTTTTTCGAAATACCTTCGCAGTTATTTTATGGCATTTACGAATACAGTAATTTAATAAACATAGACATAAATCTGATTGTTTTATTCTTTGCAGGAATTGCTATTGCATTATTTTTTTATATTAAAGAAAAACCACTTCAAAGCACAAAACTCTTTATTTCTATTACTCTATTAATTTTGTTTTGTTCGTTTATTGTTTCATTTTTTACACCAATCTTTTATGGAAGATATTTAAGCTATTTATCACCGATTATGTTAATTGCACTTGGCTTGGTGGTTATAAAATTGAAAATGAAATACTATATTTTAGGTTTGTTATCGGCAACGTTATTATTGTTTGGAATAATTAATCCTACAAAGTTTTATCCTCCAGAAAACTTTAAATTGGTAGCTGAATTTATAAATAATGATATTCATAGTACATCACTTGTTCTAACTTATAATGGTTTACCGTTTCATTCACTAAGACATTACAATAAAAATAACTATAACTTGAAGATTTATAAAGAAAGTTCAGATGTAAAGTTTTTTGAAGGTAAAGCTGCGATTAGTAATTCTGACTATTTTTTAGATGATATTTCCAAATATAATAGCTTTTATTTTGTTTACCTTTGTGAAGATAAATCAAAACTCCCAGATTTACCTCTGCATAAAAAGGAGCTGGAAGCAATATTTAGAAATTCTTGTATAACAAAATATTCTTATTAGCAATCTTATATTTTATTTACTTTTTTTGCTACAATGCAATCGTTCATAATTAATTGTTGAAAATTAAATGCCTGTAGTTCGTAAAAATCTTAGTAGATTAAAAAACATACTTAGTAAAGAACAAACAAAGATTCTTGAAACTGCGTTTATTCTAATGCTTCCAGCTTTTTTAACAAAAGTATTAGGACAGGTTTTTTTATTGGTTGTTGCATCACTTTATAGTGTAGAAGATTCAAGATTTAATCAGTTTGTTATTGCAAATACAATTCCAGAACTATTAACTAGTGTTTTAATGGTTGGTGCTGTTGGAACAGTAATAATTCCAGTTTTAATAACAAGCAAAGCTAAAGATGGAGAACAACGTTTTTATGAAGTTTATAGTTCAATCTTAAATGCTGCAATAATCGTTTTTTCGGTAATAAGTTTGATAATTATTATCTTTGCCGATAAGTTTATACCTTTTGCTATAAATTTAGCTGATGCAAACATACTAACATCTCCAGCCGAGCTTACGAACATTGCAAACATGATGAGAGCAATGATTTTGCCGCAGCTGCTTTTAGGTATAAGCGTATTTATATCGAGTGGATTAAATGTTTATAACAGATATTTATTACCGCAGCTTTCAGGGTTATTTTTTAATTTAGGTAAGCTTGGAACAGCAATAATATTCATACCTTTAATGGATAAAAGCCCATGGGCTTTGGTTGTAGCTGTTTATGTAGGTGCGTTTTTACATTTAATAATCCAAATACCTCTGTTTATTAGCCTTAGACTAAAATATTATCCAAGAATAGAATTTAAAGATCCATACCTTAAAGAAATCTTTAAGCTTGGATTGCCGCGTATGGTTGTACTGGCATCAGATCAAATTGGTATTGCTGTTAATAAGTTTTTATCGGCTGCTTTTTTAGGTGGACCAGCAGCATTAAATTTAGCTATTTCATTATATTTAGTTATTCCATCTGTATTTGGCTACACGTTTTCTTATGCATCTTACCCTACATTAGCAAGGTTATTTATTGAAAATAATTTACCAAAATTAAGAGAAATATTTTTTAAAACAATAAACGAAATATTTTTTATGTCCTTGCCGTTTGTTGTAACTTTAATGATATTAAGAGTTCCAATAGTTAGGCTATTTTTTGGTATTAGTCCAAACACACAGTTAACTTTAATTGGGTCGTATCAAATTGCTTGGATTTTATTATTTTTTTCTATTGGTTTAGCTTTTATTACAGCCCGATGGTTTATTTTAAGTATGTTTTTTGCATCAAAAGATACAGTTACACCTTCATTAATTTCAATATTTAGCTTAATTGCTGTAATAACTTTATCAATACTGTTTACAAACTTTTTGAGTCATAATCAAAATTTTGCAATTTCTACCATCGAGTTTAATTTACAAAACTTCTTTAATAGAGCAGATCCTGCTGGTAGAGCAGGGGTTGCAGGAATTTCTCTGGCTATGAGTTTAGTTTATTCAGTCGAATTTGTTGTTATGGTTATAATTATTGCTAAAAGAAAAATTCAGATGAGTATTTCTTTAATCTTTAGCAGTATTTTAAAGAAGTTTGTAGCTGCTACAGTAATGGCTATATTTATGTACTTTACTTATAAAATTTGGACATTTATTAGTTATTCTGCACCAGAAGCTGGTGTTACAGAAGGTTTTACCGGATCTACTTCTTTAAATATATTTATTTTGACTATTGTAACAGTAATTCCAGCATTTTTAATTTATTACTTAAGCTGTCTTTTGCTTAAAGTAGAGGAACTAAGAATATTAAAAAAATATTTAAATCCAGTGTTTAAAATTGGAGGAATAAAGATTCCATATTAATGCATTTTGAATAACCTGTTTGGGCTTTACAAAGAATTCTAATTACAACAAATGCTATATTCCTTCTGTAGTAAATACTATTAAACATAAACATAAGAACGAATGCTTTGTTTATAGAGCTTTATAAAGCTTCATTATCTCTTCTAAACTTAATTCAGCTGCACGTTTACTTGGCAATACATCTGCTTTTTTAATAATATCAGCTACATTTAGTTTAAGGTTTTTTAAATTATTACTTATAGTTTTTCGGGGATTCGTAAAAAGAACCTTTAAAAAGCTAACATATTCTTTTAAATTAAAATCAATTAAATCTTTTTGCTTAGGTTCAAAGTAAATTATTGCTCCGTCTACCTTTGGTTGTGGATAGAATAACTTTTTAGGTATATTTTTATACTTTTTTACATTTGAAAAGCTTTTTGCAAACGCGCCTAAGTAATCCATTTTTGGTGTTATGGATGCATAACTTTCGGCAACCTCTTTTTGAATAATAAAACTCATACATTCTATACTCACGTTCGACTCGTTAAAATTGTGTAATAAAAACATACTGATTATTCTTTTTGAAATATTGTATGGCAAAGAACCAACAACTTTAATTTTCTTTACTTTATATTTTTTTGCAATTTGCTCAATATCAATATTAAGAATGTTATTATGTTCAATATTAAAATTTTCGTAATCTGAAAATTTTTTAATTAACTTTGGAACCAAATCAAAGTCAATATCTACAGCTAAAACCTTTGCATCTGTGTTTAAAATGATTTTTGTTATTGCACCATCTCCTGGACCTACTTCTATTACAAAATCATCTTTTGTTAAGTTTAATGGTTTAACAAGCTGTTTGGCGTAATTTGGATCTTTTAAAAAGTTTTGTCCAAACGATTTTTTAAAATTGTGCGAAAAGTTCATCCCTAATTATAGTTTATGCATTGTAAGCATACAAAATTTTTGTCTAGATTTTTATTCAGTATATAATAGCTGTATGCCAAAAATATCTTTACTAAAAATAGTAGTAATAACATTAGCATTTTTCTTGACTGCAGGTATAAATACTAACAAAGCACAGGCTAGTAATTTTGCTATTCAAAAAAATGAACTTCAAATTAAGGTAAATACAGATTCCGATACAAAATTCACTTCAGTAATAGAGATTAAAAATAATGATAAGAGTAAAATTGTAAGTGGATACGAATATATTCTTCCTTTTAAAGCAACAGATGTAAAGGCGAACTTAAATAAAATCGATTCCTCAGTTAAAATTTCTACTCTTGAGGGTGATTATACAAAGCTTGAAATTGATTTTAATACAAATATTATTGCTCCTGGTAAATCAAAAAATCTAGTAATTACAGGTTCAGTACAAAATTTTATTCAGTATAAAGGCAATACCAGGTTCTTAATTTTAAATTCAACAAAAGATTCAAAAACTAAAACAGTGATTTCATTCCCCGAAAGTTTTGGAGAGCCAAATTTTACAACAATTGCCAATATAGAAAAAATTACAGAAGATAAGTTAACTACTTTAAACCTTAAAAATCGAGATTCGTTAATTTTAGTTTGGGGCAACGAATATATTACTGATTTAAAAACTAGTTATAAACTAAAAAACGATCAGAATAGAATATTAAAAACTTTTATAAATTTAATTCCCGATACATATAGCCAAGATGTTGAATATAATTCAGTTTACAATTCACTGTTTGCACTATTCGACGCTTTAGGGAATACATTTGCAGTTACAGAAATACACCCTTTACAAGAAAATGAAGTAGGTTTCGAAGCAAGGGTGATAAAAAAATATAAAGAATTAAAAATCACAGATATTGACTACGAATTTAACTTACCAGCAGGTAGTGCACTAACTAAAGCTATTGATGAAAAGGTTAGTGAAGAAACAAACTATTTAAAACTAAAGCAAGTAAATGACTTTTTAGTTACAAGTTTTAAAATCAGTGATGGAGAGTTTAACTTTACAGATTTAAATACACAATGGAAAAGTATGGAACAAAAAAGCAAATATAATTCTTTTGATTATTGCTTTGTATTAACTGCTTATGCTAAAAAACTTGGGTATAAAACACAAATTGAATATGGATATGTATTATTACCATTTAACTCAACAAAAAAATTAGAACCACATTTTTGGTGTGTATTTAAAGATGAAGAAAAAGCATTCATGGCTGACCCATATTTAGAAGTATCCAAAGGAATGGATTATTTTGGTACACAAAGTGATTTTGACAGAGTTACAATGGGAGTTTGGCATTATAATCAAAACTACAATAATGCACTAGGTATGCTAAAAAAAGACAACTTTATTAAAACTTTGGAATTAACAGAAGTACAAATTAATAATAGCTACGATGAATATAAAATATCAAGTTTAGACTCAAATACTACAGCATATTCTGGCTTTTACCATAATTTGGACTTGTTAATAATAAATCCAACGAACAAAGTTCAAAAGTTTAAATCATTAAAATATAGAGGGAATAACTTTAATAATAGTCTAAGAATTTTAGATGACTTATATTTAGCACTCCTTCCAAACCAAGAAAATAAAATTAAAATTCCAAGACTTAGAACATACAATTTCTTTGAAAATGCTACTAAAGAAGTAGATATAAAATTCACCACTCAGGACGATACAGAGATTGATTTCAAAGTAATGATTAAATATGTAGTAAATGATGGTGCAATAATTGCTGGCGTTGTAATATTTAACGCAGTACTAATATTTACAGTATATTTAATATGGAGGAGGTTAAAAAAGGTTTAATATTGGCGAATAAAGATATTGGTGAAACTCCGCTTAATGTTATTCAAAGAATTAAAAATGAGCACCCAAAATATAAAGAATCTAAAATCGCTTATGCGGGCAGATTAGACCCGATGGCAAAAGGACTTTTGCTATTATTAGTAAATGAAGAATGTAAAAAAAGAGATGAATACCAACTTTTAGATAAAGAGTATACATTTAAATTATTTTTTGGATTTAGTACTGATACATACGACATTTTAGGAATGCCAAAAAAAGAATCTTCGGATATTAAAATAGATGTTAAAAAATTAAAGTCGATTCTTAACAATATAAAAAAGATTAAAGAGCTAGAGTATCCACCATACAGCTCAGTTAGAGTTAAAAGCAAACCATTGTTTTGGTGGGCTAGAAACAACAGGCTAAATGAAATTGAAATACCAATTAAAAAATCCACAATTAATAAATTAGAATTAGTAAATATAACAAAAGTTAAAAACGAGCAGTTAAAAGAAGAAATTATAAAAAGAATAAGTAAAGTTAAAGGAGATTTTAGGCAGGAGGATATAAGTAAAGAATGGGAAAGATTATTAAATAATGATAAAGAAAATTATTTAATAGAAATAAATTCAACAGTTTCGAGTGGAACTTATATACGAAGCATTGCAAACCTTATTGGGCAAAAGTATAACTCAAGTGCTACAGTTTTTGAGATTTACAGAACTAGAGTTGGACAATATAATGTGAGTAGTATTAAATAAGCTATCTAATTTGATTTTTTAGCAAACTCAAAAATAATTATTTTAAGAGTACAAACATAGAATTTACTAAATACTGTAATAAAATGATTAAAGTTGCATTAAATAATCTGTACCAAAACAAAAAGAATATACTTATAACAATTGCGATTGCTACTACTTCAATGTTTGTTTTTTTACTGGCCATTGAAGTTTCGAATGGCATAGAAAGTTATATTAAAGTAAACTCACCTCTTTATATATTTTTGCAACTATTTTTGAGTCTATTAAGCTCAATATTAATAGGTGTGTCGTTAACCTTATTTATTAATATATTAAAACAAAGAAAAGACACAAATAATTTGACTGTATTTCAGGCTTTAGCATCGCTTTTATTTGCAGTCGGAACAACAGGATGCTATGTTTGTGGAACAGTTTTACTACCTTTTTTTGGTGTTGCAGCTTCATTTGGGAGTTTACCTTTTTCAGGATTAGAAATAAAGTTTATAACATTACTACTTATTCTATTATCAATAAAAGAGTTTAGTAAAAACTATATGGGTATTTGTGAAATACGTAATAGTAAAAATCTTGAATTAATCTTTACAAATTCAACATACTCTTTTAACGTTAGTGGTTTGTACTATACTATAAGGCCTGTAACAGTTACTGTTTTATTATTAAGTTTGATTTTTGTACTTCCAACACTGCTTCCCGATAAAGTAAGTGCTGGATTAAACAAACCCAATATGAATTATTGCCCAAAACACTAATTGTTGTCGCCAGCTGGCATTCACTAGACATGTAAACCCTTTGTGGTAGAATGTATTCGTTAGTTTATTTATTATTATGTCAGAATGAATCAGACATCTCTTCTCCAAAAAGCTCAAGCAAAATTAGATCGCCTTGAGAGAATTAATAATGAGTTGGATGAAAAGATTAAGTTCTATTCATCTGACACTCAAGATTCCGATACTACATTTGTGTTACAAACGCTTATAACTCAAAAAGAAGCTGTTGAGCAACAAATAAAAGCTGGAAAAAAATCTTTAAAAAACTTAAAGAAAAATGGTAAAAAAGAGCCAAATCCTATACTTGTTAAAGTTGGTAGTAAGCAAAAGACCTTTAGGATTGTCGATACAGAAATGGTTGATCCAAAAAATGGTTATATTTCTGACGCTTCACCTTTAGCAAACATGTTAAAAGATAAAAAAGCTGGTGAAGAGTTTATAATAACCACTCCAGTAGGTCAGACTGTTTATAAAATAATTAGTAAATAATTTTGGCATGAGCAGCACGAAGCTACGCTTCGTGCTGCTCACACTTACTTTCTATATACCTCAATAATTAACACTTAACTATAATAAAGTAGTACTTAATAAAAGTTTTAACAAATTCTTACTAAAACTTAATTTATATCGGTAATTAAAAATAGTATTATAGTATTAATTAATTATTCTTTTATGGAAGAAAATAAAAATTATAATGTTTTTAGAAATCCTGCAGAATTAAATTTATCCGACAAAAACAAATCAAAAATTTGGATGTATATATCGTTTGTTTTAGCAGCTTTTTTAGTAACATTAGTTCTGTTCTTTTTATTTGTTTACAACCGAAATATTTCTACTCCTAACAACCAACAAAGTGACACTAACGAACAAGCAGGCCAAAATAACAAAGATAATGATAATTCTACAAATGAAGATATAGATAGAGATGATGAGAGCACAACAGATAATTTTACAGGGGATGTATTCTTTGTTAATCCAAGCTTGGAACCAGAGGGCAACAGCGAAATAATGGTTTTTCCAGTTAAAAGAGCCACAACAAGAGCCGATGTAATTGCTTATTTTGTTGAACAATTTATAGCTGGACCAACTGAAGTGGAATCTACACAAGGATATACAAGGCCAGGAAACCAAGAGCCATTTGCAGATGCATCAGATTGTGAGGGAGCGGATTTTCAAATAACCAGCTTAGAAAACAATATTGCTACTTTAAGGTTTTGTAGAACTGTAATAGGCTTAGGTAGCTTTGCTGATGGACAATTTTTAACATCATTAGGTAAAACAATCACTCAGTTTTCAAATGTGAAAAGAGTGATAATATTAAATAAAGATAACAGTTGCTTGTTCGACCAGTCCGGACTCGATAATTGTAAGCCTAATGGAAGGATGTATTAATTTGTTTAAGATTCAATTTAATACAGGTAAGATTATATCTAAATTTTTTCACTATATTTAATACTGTAAGTCAGAACTTTACAATAACAGATAGTTTATTTGAGCATAAAGTATATTACTTAATTCCCATTTTCTGTTTTGCGTAGTCAGTTAGGCTACCTCTTTTAGCCCAGTCTCTTTCTGTCTTTGTTAAATATTGTTTTCGAAGCCTTAAGTTTTGCGGAGTTATTTCTAAAATTTCATCGTCTTTTAAAAATAAAAGTGCGAAATCTAAAGTTAGTTGCTTTATTGCTTTTAAACTTGTTTGTGTGATTTCATCGTGTTTCATTCGTACTCCTGATTTTTGCCTTTCTTTACAAGGATTTACCTCTAAATCTGTTTCGTATTTATTTATACCAATAATCATACCTTCATATACTTTTGTAGAAGGCTCAATTATAAGTTCCCCTCTTTCTTGTATTGTATTAAGTGCATAGCCAACAGCAGTTCCAGTCTCCATAGAAATTAGTACACCTCTTCGGTAAAGTTCTGGTTGTTCAGTAAAATCTACATAATCAATTAAAAAATTACTCATTGTAACGTTTCCTTTTGTTTCGCTCATTAGTTTACTTCGTAGCCCTAAAAGGTTTCTGGTCAGAATTTTATACGTAAATACGTAACCATCGTTATCTTGAACCATATCTACTAATTCTGCTCTTCTTTCGGATAGTGCAGCTTGTACTGTTCCCTGATATTCTTCTGGTACATGTATAATGAGTTCTTCTAGTGGTTCTTTTTTAACTCCGTTTTCAATTTTCATTATTACTTCGGGTCTTCTTACCTGAAACTCAAACCCTTCTCTTCTAAGTTCTTCTATTAGTATTGATAACTGCAACTCCCCTCGACCCGAAACATAATATGCTCCAGCATCACCTTTTTCTATTTTTAAGCTAATGTTTGTTTCGGCCTCTTTTAATAATCTTTGCTCAATTTGCTTTGCAGTAACAAATTCACCCTCCTTACCCATAAATGGTGATGTATTTGCTTCAAATTTTATTCGAACAGATGGTTCTGAAATTTTAATTACTGGCATAGGCTCTATATTATTTGAAGCACTAAGTGTTGCACCTATATGGTTTGAATCAATACCGGCAATTGCAACAATTTCTCCGCTACTTACTTCGTTTACTTCTACAAAAGAAAGTCCTTCTCGAACCATTAGCTTTTTTACTATGCCTCGTTGTAGTATTTGTGGTTCATTTTCTCCTGGAAGTGCAGCTACTAAATTGTCTCCTAGTCTTAGTTTTCCATTGTTAATTTTTCCAATTAAAGACCTCCCAGTGTGTGGATTAAAATCCAGTGTTGTAATTTGCATTTGGAAAGGTTTTGATTCATCTCCTTTTGGTGCTGGAATTGTATTTATAATTTCATCTAACAGTGGAGTAATATCTGCATCATCACTTGTATTTGTTGGCATTTCATTCCAAATCTTTCCATCTCTACCAATTGCATAATATACTGGAAACTCAAGTTGATCTTCGTTTTCAGCTAAAGTTAAAATTAAATCTTGAACTTTATCGAATGCTTTTTCAGGATTAGCATAAGGTTTATCTATTTTATTAATTATAAGAATTAATTTAAGATTTAGCTCCAATGCCTTTTTAAGAACGAATTTTGTTTGTGGCATTGGACCTTCTTGTGCATCTACTAATAAAATGCATCCGTCAGTCATGTTAAGAGTTCTTTCTACTTCACCACCAAAGTCTGCGTGACCTGGGGTATCTACAATATTAATTTTGTATTCTTCACCACCTTTATTGTATTTAACTGCAATGTTTTTAGCTTTTATTGTAATACCTTTTTCTCTTTCTAATTCTCCAGAATCTAAAATTGCTTTCTGATTCATTTCTTCAGAATTGTCTCTAAAAACATGTGTTTGTTTTAAAAAGGCATCTACAAGAGTTGTTTTCCCATGATCAACGTGTGCAATTATTGCTATGTTTCTAATGTTATTTTGATTCATATTTATTATTTAAGGCTTGATTAGTAAAACGAAGGCTTAAACGGTTTTAATTATAGCATGGATTAAAAAGGATTATGAGATTAGATAATAACATTATTTACCTTGTTTTTACTTTTGTTTTATTTAACATAAATACTTGTATTGCATAATAAAGTATTACTTATTAATAAAAACTTATGGCCGATAAAACAAGTCAAGGTAAGCTACTTATTAGATGGCTTAAAGATGCACATGCTATGGAATTAAATGTAATTCAAGTACTAAAAAAGCACGCAGAAGAAGCAAGTGACTATCCTCAAATAAAAAATAAAATAGAAGAACACTGTAAGGTTTCTGAAAGACATGCAGAATCTGTTAAAGAGTGCTTGCAAAGTCTTGGTGAAGATACTTCATCGTTAAAAGAAGGTATATCTAAAGTAATTGGAAATCTTCAGGGAATGGCTAGTGGGTTAATGTCCGATACTCTAGCTAAAAATGCAATTATGGATCATGCTACAGAACATTTTGAGATGGCTACATATAAAGCGATATCTATTGCTGCAACTGAGTTGGGAGAAGATACAATCGCCGATAAATGTAATGAAATAATGAAAGAAGAAGAAGAAATGGCAATTTGGCTAGAGAATAATATGGAATTTGTAGTTACTGAAGTATTGAATCAAAAAGAAGAATAAGACCAAGAATAGTTTATTCAAACAATTCTTTAATTCAAATATCTCGTCCCACTCCGCTTGTACGGATGACAACTTATTATTTAAATAAAATTTAAAGAATCTTTTAATTTTCTAAGATTTCTGCTTTCGCAAGAATCTCAAATTCTATAATGATAATTTTGAACAAACTTTTTAACTAGTAATCAATTCTATCTTCTTTTTTGCGCCATTCATCAAACGATTTTGTAGCATTTTCTACATTTAACTTAATAAATTTAATTTTTCGACTAGAATCTTTTTTATTAATCTCTGAATAAATTAAGCTATCGTCAAAACCAGCTTCTGCAGCATCTTTTTTAGTCGCGGCATAGTAAACAGCTGTTACTCTAGACCAATAAATTGCTCCAAAGCACATTGGGCAAGGTTCACAACTTGTATACATTATGCAATCCTTTAACTCAAATGAATTCAGTTTTTTACAAGCACTTCGAATTGCATCAATTTCTGCATGATTTGTTGGATCATTTTTTAAAGTCACTTTATTCGTTCCTTCTGCCACAACAACACCTTTTTTAACAACAATTGCTGCAAATGGCCCTCCACTATTTTTTACTGATTTTGTTGCTAAGTCTGCTGCATAATTTAAAAATTCTTCGTGAGTCTTCATAAAATTTTCTTAATATTTAAAATTCTTTTGTTTAACTCTTGTTCTGTTATCTTTTTTAATTTTTGATTCTAACTGTAAAAGTTCAAAATAACTTCCTCTAATAATAGATTTATTTGTATCTGAGCGCGATTCGAATAAGTCATAAAGTTTTTTGAAATTTTCAAAATCGAGCATAGAAGGGATTTGGAAATCATTAAAAAAATTATGCTTTTTTAGTGTAGAAATTTGTTTGCTGCTCAAAATCTTACCTAATGTTTTTATAAGATTTTTATTTGTTTGCTTAAAAATAAACGAGACAAAATCATAAAATTCAACACTATTTTTAATCTGTTTATTAACTTTTTTTACATAAAGCAAAACGATTCCAACATTTGGTTTAGGATTAAAATCTTTAGGTTTAAAGTTATGAATAATTTTGAACTCAAAATTGTTAGAGTAAATAATTGAAAGCATACTGCTAGAAATACTTGGGTTTATTTGTTTACCAGCAAATTTATAAGCAGCCTCTTTTTGAATAATAAAATACCCTTCGGTAAAGTTAAAAGAGTTAAAACATTTTTTTAATATAAAGTTATAATATCCGCAAAACCATTTTCAATCC
>CAZRHM010000008.1:3803-17724 GCA_964599845.1 uncultured Candidatus Saccharibacteria bacterium | reverse complement strand
AATAAACCAGTAGATTCAATTACAATATCTACAGGTGTTTCTTGCCAAGGGAGTTGATTGGGTGAAACTTTTAAATCGTATGCTTTAAAAGAATAATCACCAACTTTAATTTTATTATTTGAAAGTGCTTCTACATGTGTGTCCAGATTTCCATGTACGGTGTCGTATTTTAAAAGATATGCAAGGTTTTCGGCTGGCACTAAATCGTTTACAGCAACAACTTCAACTTTTTCATTTAGCATATTTCGTTCGTGCAATACTCTGTATGTTAATCTTCCAATCCTTCCAAAACCATTTATTGCAATTCTAATTTTGCTAGCCATATTAGTTATTTCTTTTAAATAAAATCACTATACCTATTACTATAAATAGGAATGCCCACATCCAATCCAGTCTAAAACTAAAGTGAAAAACAGAGCTAAAAAAATAATAAACCCCAATACCTACTAATAAAACACCCCACAAAAGTTTATTTTTGTCGGAGTTCATGTCTGTTAAATTTTTAGCTTTATTCGCAATTTCTTGCGCATTTGAATTAATAACTTCCGAAGTTTGTTTAGCCAATTCAGTTTTTGAAGGGAGTAAAACCCATAATGCCAAATAAAGAAGAAATCCACTACCAAAAACAAAGAAAGTAAAAACAAATAAAATTCTTATAAAAACTGGGTCTATTCCAAAATATTCACCTATTCCGCTACAAACACCACCCATTACTTGATCAGTTTCAGATCTATATAATCTTTTGTATGTGTTTGTTACCGATTCTGTATTTTGTGACGCAGTTTTTTTTTCTTTTTTCTTTGATTCTTCCATATTATTTATATTTATTTATAAATGTTATTCTTATCGCAATCTTTTGTCAATTTTAGTTAACCATATATTAAAACTAAAAAAGTACTTTACTTTGTATAAACAGTTAATTATTATTTTTAGTACCGCTGCAAGGTACTCACTTTATTTTTTTACACTCGATTATGAAAAAAACAAAGTATATTTTTGTATCTGGCGGTGTTATTTCTGCCTTAGGTAAAGGTATTACATCGGCTTCAATTTCTTTACTGTTAAAAAAACATGGATTTAAAGTTTGCCCAATTAAGTGCGAAAACAATTTGAATGTAGATTTTGGAACTATTAATCCCATAGAACATGGTGACCCATTTTTATGTAAAGATGGGCTTGAGGGGGATCAAGATTTAGGTAATTACGAAAGGTTTTTACAACAAGAGGTTGGATTTCCTAATTTTATGACAATGGGTCAACTTTACATGACTGTAATAAATAACGAAAGGAATATGGTTTACGATGGTGAAGATGTTGAACCAATTCCACATATTGTAAATGAAATTATAAATAGAATTCATAAAGCTGCAAAAGAATCCGATGCTGATTTTTGTGTTATTGAATTAGGTGGAACAGTTGGTGAATACGAAAACAACAATGGACTTTACTACGAGGCAGCCAGATTAATGAGTTTAAAAGAAGATGTAGCACATGTGCATGTAACATATGTGTTAAAACCAAGTCATATAGGAGAACCCAAAACAAAGCCTGCACAATTTGGATTAAAGCATTTGATGGGAATGGGAATAGTTCCAAACTTCATTGTTGTAAGAGGAGAAACTCCAATCGATAATCAACGAAAATACAAATTCGGAATTAAATTTGGAATCACTCCAGAAGATATATTCTCGGCAGAAGATTTATCGGATATACACCAGGTTCCAATGCACTTACACAAACAAGATTTACATAATAGAATTTTTAAATTTTTTAATGTTAAACCAAAACAAAAAGCTGATTTTTCTGAATGGAATGACTTTGTTAAAAGATCAAATTCTAAAAAGAAAAATAAAGCAAAACTTGCAATAGTTGGTAAATATTTTAGTACTGGCGATTCACAACTAAACGATTCTTATCATGCACTAATGCATGCAATACATTTTGCAGGTGTCGAAACAGATACAGAAGTTGAATACATTACAATTAACTCAGAAAAGCAAGAAGATAAAGTAAATGAATTACTAAAAGAAGCAAATGGCATAATAGTACCAATCGGATGGGGAAATAGAGGAGTCGAAGGCAAAATAAAAGCAATAAAATTCGCTCGTGAAAATAAAGTTCCATATTTAGGACTTTGTTATGGAATGCAACTGGCATGTGTAGAATACGCTCGAAATGTTTTAGGGTTAAAAAATGCACATACAGAAGAAGTGGATCCAGAAAACGAACATAAAATAATTCATTCAATACCGTTCGATCCTAAATACCAAACTATAAAGGGAGAGTCATCATCAATGCGATTAGGAACATTCCCATGCATTCTTAAAAAAGATTCTTTAGTTTATAAAATCTATTCAAAAAAAGAATATCAAGATCACTTACTTTTAGATCCAAAAACAGGAAAACCGGTTGTATACGAAAGACACAGACACAGATTTGAATTCAATAATGAATACAGAAAAATGTTTGAAGAATCCGGATTTATATTTAGTGGAACATCACCAGATGACTTTTTTGTAGAAACGATTGAACTACCACAAAATGTTCATCCATTTTTTGTAGCAACACAAGCACACCCAGAGTATAAATCTTATCCATTATCACCGCATCCGTTATTTGTTGAGTTTATAAAAGCAAGTATAGGTAAATAGGTAGTAGGTTTTAAACTTGGTACTCAGAGTAAATTTATTATAAATCTAAATTCTGAGGTTAAATTTTAGTATAGACAAATTTAACCGCGTCTTTGCAAGTAATAGTAGTGTTCTAGAAGCTTGATGGTGGTGAATACAAACACAAGCAACTACTTTTACATCAATACTACTATGGAGATAGTAGTATTTATGATTAGTAAAAATTAAATAATGAATCTTTGAGTTGAAAGCTTGTTTATAAGATTAAGATTCTTGATAAATGTTTGTTGGCTGATAAATTTGTTGTCTAGTAGGATTATTGAACTCTTTATAAAAATCTTTCATTTCTATTAGTGCAATTCCAAAAGCTGCAATTACCCCAAGACCTAAATTAATTTTTCTTCTAACATGGTTTGAGTTTGCATTTTTGAACAAATTAGTATTTTTTCCAATTTCTGTTAAAGTGAGCTTTTGGTAACCAAATATTCCATAATAAAAACAAACGCACTCTAATGCCTTCATAACATCGGTATTAGAAAGATTACTGGATAAGCCAAAATCTTCAAGCAAATCTGCTGCGTAGTTTACATAATAAATTAAATTCGCTATGTCATTCAAACTAACCTGTTTTAATACGAATTCTGGTTTATAACTTTTTAAGCCATCTGGTCTTTGAGCTAATAACTTTCTTAAGCCTTTAGAAAAATAGTTAGTTTTAATAAGCGGTTGTAAATCATCTTCACCTTTAAATGGGTAATGAGATGTTGCCAAGTTATTACCCGGCAATTCATTTGACTCCAGTACTAATTTTTGGTCTGTTGTGTCAGAGTATACTGGGTGGAATATCTTGAATTATCATTATGTTTAGGATGGTTGCGGCAGCCCTTCGGGCTGCCGCAAAAAATCAAATAAGTTTATTTTCTACTAGTTAATCTCTATCTCTGCTTTATTTTCTATTTCTTTAGTTTTAATAACACCATATCTATGTTTACAAAATTTTTGTTCTGAATATGCTTTCTTTTTACAATCTTCCGAGCAAAATGCATATCCATTTTCATCTAAACATTCTTCACAGCAAATAAAGTGTCTTGTTCCAGCACAATGCAAATAACCACAATCAACATATAAATCGCTTTTATTACCACATTTTTCGCAGTAACTAATAATATTATCTTCTGAATTATTTAATCCCCAAATAACTCTGCCATCAAACACATATAGCTTTCCTTTAAAATATCCATTTGGATATTTTTCAATATATGTTTGCATTCCTCCATAAAGTTGGTAAACATTTGTAAATCCATGTTTCAATAAAAACCCCGATGCTTTTTCACAACGGATTCCACCAGTACATGTTGTTATTACTAATTTATCTTTTAAATGACTAATTTCATCTAAAGTCTCTGGTAGTTCTCTAAAATTTTTCATTGGCATTAAAAATGCGTTTTCAAAGTGACCAACCTTTTGTTCATAGTCATTTCGCATATCTATAACATAGAACTCTTTACCAGTCTCATATAGCTTGTGAAGTTCATCTGCGGTAATGTATTTCCCTGTGGTTTTATTTGGATTAACATCATCCTTTCCTAAATGTAGGCTTACAATTTCATCTCTAACTTTTATCGAAATTTTTGGGAAAGCTTGTCCATTCCCTTCACTTTTTTTAAAATGTATATCTGAAAATCTAGAATCTTGTGTTAGTTCTTTTATATATTTTTCTGTATTTTCTTTTGTACCTTCTAAAGTAACATTTAAGCCTTCTTTTGCAATAATACTTCTACATTTTAAATTTAAACGCTCACATAGTTCACGTTGGCTACTTGCAACTTCTTCAGGGTTATCTATATTAACGTATTTATAAAACAAGAGTACTTGATACTTCATATAAACAAATAAGTAAAATTCTAAAAGATTATAGCATTCTATAAAATTTTTTATAGCCATATAAGAAATTAGAATATATAATAACAATATGAGAGAAAAACTAATCGATAACAAACTGTTTTTTGCAGTTTTAGTAATAGCAATCTTTTATCTGTCTTACCTTGTAGTAAAACCATTGGTTTCAATTTTAATCCTTGCATTACTTTTAGCAGTTTTGTTTGGGCCTGTTTTTGAGAATTTAAAGAAGTTTTTTTGGAATCAAAATTCAATAGCAACGCCAATAACCATAGTATTGATATTTTTATGCTTAATTATTCCAGTATCTATAGTTTCTGCAGTCGCTATTAACCAATTTAAAGTATTATTAAATGAGCTGGGTGATTTTTCTGGAGTCGAAATTAACTTAAATTCTGATGAATCTGAACCAGAATTTGACTCCATAGAAGAAAGAGACAGGTATTATTTACGAAATGGGTCCGAGCAGTTGCCTAACAACGTTGCAGAAAATAGTACCAAATTAGGAGATATCGATGTACAAAAAGCACTTAATTCTGCAAACGAATTACTAGATAGCATTCCTTTTTTAGAATTAGAAATAACTTTTGACCAAGTTCGTAATACTATTGGAGATTTAACTGAAGTATTGGCTCGAAACATAGGTGAAACTTTACTGAATATTGCTAGTGATATACCGGCTACGGCAACTAACTTAATTGTATTTATAATAATTTTATCTACATTACTGCCAACTCAACGAAGACTAAAAGAATTTTTTATAACATTAAGTCCATTAGACGATAAAATTGATCAGTTATATTTGGCTAAAGTTAAAGCAATGGCTGTTTCTATGGTTAAGGGAACATTTATATTATCTTTAGTTCAAGGTATTATTTGCGGATTGCTACTTTGGCTTGCTGGAGTCGAATATATTTTATTCTGGACTGTAATCTACACTTTATTAGCATTTATACCTAACGGTACTGCAATAGTTAGTTGGCCTATTACAATTGTGTTAGCTTTAACGGGTAATTTTGTAGGAGCTGCAATTGTATTTGTTGGTAATCTGTTCATTATCGCAAATGTTGATCCAATTTTAAGACCAAGGTTAGTTTCTAAAAGTGCCTATCTTCACCCTGCACTTGTACTAATTGGAATAGTTGGCGGAATCCAGGCCTTTGGTTTTTTAGGATTTATATATGGACCTGTGATAATGATTTTATTATCAACAACTTTCGAAGTTTATGTTTCGCACTATAAAGGTAAATTAGCAGAGCCGGTAAGCTCTAAATAATCTTTTTGAAATTAGAATTTTGATATAAAATTCCACACTAGTTAATTTATAAGGTTTTACCCTTATGTTAAAATCCTACTATATTATTACATTCATATGATTTTATTAATATTTTGTTTAATTATATTTTTTTTAGCATTATCAATATTTTTTCTAACTTTTTTTATAGTAGATCAACAAAAGGTAGCCATAATAGAAAATTTTGGTAAGTTTAACAGAATAGCAAAAGCTGGACTTAACTTTAAAATACCAATTATAGAAAGAGTAGCTGGCAAACTTTCGCTCAGACTGCAACAACTGGACGTTAGAGCAGAAACTAAAACAAAAGACAACGTATTTGTTAATATTACAGTATCCGTACAATACCTCGTAATACCAGAAAAAGTTTACGATGCATTTTATAAATTAGAAGATCCATTAACTCAAATAAATTCCTACGTGTTTGATGTAATAAGAGCAAGAGTTCCAAAAATCACTTTAGACAGACTTTTTGAAGAAAAAGAAGAAATTGCAATGGCTATAAAAGGAGAGTTAAACGAGACAATGGTTAATTTTGGTTTTGAAATTATCAACAGCTTAGTAACAGACATAGAACCTGATTCAAAAGTTAAAGTTGCAATGAACGAGATTAACGCAGCAGAAAGGCTTAAAACTGCAGCTAAAGAAAAAGCAGAGGCAGAAAAGATAATGAAAGTTAAAGCTGCTGAAGCCGAAGCAGAATCTAAGGCATTACAAGGTAAAGGTGTTGCCGATCAAAGAAAAGCAATAGTAGATGGCTTAGGTCAATCAGTACAAGAATTTAAATCGAGTGTAGAAGGAACAACAGCAAAAGATATTATGAATTTAGTTTTAATGACACAATATTTCGATACTCTAAAAGATGTTGGACAAAACTCGAATACGATTCTTATACCACATTCACCTGGTGGAATGAAAGACATTGAAAATCAAATTCGAAATGCAGTTATTACTGCAAACGAAATCAATAAAAGTAGAAAAGAGTAGAGTTAGTTTATACTGAAATAAATTCTGTCCTGTAGGCTATAACTAAAAACTCTATACAAAATACAAAAAGGATGTGAAAACCTACAGATAATAAAATGACCTTTTACCATAGAAGTAAACCAAAAAAACCTATATGCGATAGGCTGGTAATCACAAAAGATTGATCATCAAGATTCTCCATAAATAGCTGAAGATTATATATTTATTACTTCAAAGCATCTATAGCAGCCTTTTGAATTTTATTAAAAATTTCTTTGTTCGGAATTTCGCCAAAAATATAAGAATCAGCACTTATGTCAAAAATCTTATTAATATTCAAAGAATCTAATTCATTAAATTTTACTATAAACTCTAATTTTTTCTTTTTACAATTCTTTTTTATATCCATTAACACATTAAAGAATATATCATGATCAATTTTTCTGATCCTATTTCTATACGAAGAAAGCTTAATTAAAACATCATAATTAACAATTAAGCCATCTATTAAATCTTCTTTTATACTATTTAATTCTAAAACAAACGAAGGTACAGAAACTTCTGCATAAAACTTTGTATTTGTACTTCTTCTTAATCCTGTTTTAGAAATTATAGTTTTTATATCTTCCAGGTTTCTGCAGTTTCTTACATTTGGAACACAAATACTAACATTGTTGCAATTAAATTCATCTTTAACCTTTTGAACAGAAATAACTTCTGCCGAAAGTGTTTTAGGATCATTTATAAACCTTTCATCACCATAATAATTAAAATCATTTGGATCTTTGTTAAATTCTTTAAGCTCGCTTTCTCCTATATTAGAAAACTGATAAATTATTGAATTTGGTGCTGTATTTTTAGCAGCGGTACTTATATCAATTGCAATTTTATCTATAAGTGATTGGGTTTTTCGAGCACTTATAAATTGATCTTCTGGCAATAGCTTTTGTTCTAGTAAAAAATATGTACCATCTAAATAACTGCCATTAAAAAGTTCTAACGATTTTATATTTTGTATATCTAAAGATGTAATTTCTAAAAATACATCCGAAATAAACTTATACTGATTCGCCCAAGAAGGAATATTAAGTTTATTTCTTGTTTTTTTTTGCTTTACTAACTCTAAATGGAGTTTTTTTTTACCCTTTAAATTTTTATTGTCAGAATTTATAATCTCATTTATTTCTTTTTCAAGTTCATTTAAATCTGGTTTTTGTGTTTCTTCGTGAATATCTATATCAAGTTTTTTTAATTCTTTTTTGTCCACTTCATTTGTTGGATCATAACTTTGAGTTTTAATACTCATCTTTTTTGCATCAGTTATAAAGATTCTTCCAGCTTCAATACCCCATTCGATTTCTAAGGGTGATTTAAAAGTGTCTTCAAGTTTTAAAGTATCATTTGTTAATTCAAGTATCTTTTTGTCGTCAATCTTTTGTTTTTTTTGCCACTCTTTAGAAATTTCTACAACTATATTTGGATTTTTTGTATCGTCAAATTTTCCTTTTCTAACAACCATAAAGTCTTGCGGAAGAATATTTTTTTCAATTATTTTGTTATTCTGAATATTCACTTTATAGGTGTCAGCATTTTCATCCAAAGATACTGTTTTGTCAGATAAACCATAAATGCAATAAATCTCGATAGTATCTTCCTCTTTTGTTATTGGAGGTATAGAATAAACTTTTCCAGAAACTTCTGGTCTAATTATTTTTTTTACTAAAATAGCTGTCGAAATTGGCCCTTCATAATATCCATTTGTTCTATATTCTATTGATTCAACAGTAAATAAACTAAGCCATATATGAATTACACAACTTAAATATTCGTCAACCCCTTTAATATCTAAAAATTTTATTTTATGCAAATTTGCAGGTATATATTTATTAGGAACCGTACTCGAAACTTCTATACTTAAAAAAGGATTAGATATTTTATTACCTAAGCTGTAATAACCATCTATAAGTGCTTCCTTAATTTTTGTTGGAAATTGATTGTTTAAAATTAAATCAGTAATGTTTTTCGATGCTTCAACTGCAGTTTTACGAATAAAAGGTCTTACGGATTTTAACTGTTCAAAAATAGGATCGACTAAATTGTTTAGTATTAAAAAATCATCAAATGCTAAAGTTGTAATTGAAAATGCACTTGGTGTATTTACGTCTGTATTATGGAGTTTTGAATAGTCAAAGGTTTTTACTCCAACGATTTCACGGTCTTCCGGTTTGATTTTGTCAAATGTATTTATATAGCTGTTTTTTACCTTTATCATATATTTAAATTCTTAAACCATTATCTTTTTTAAATGCGTCTCTGTCAATGATTGTAATTTGACATAAAAAGTATATAGCGATTATGATTATGTAATGATCAAAATAGAAAACTTCACTAAAAATTTTGGTAAAAATGTTGCTGTAAAAGATTTAAGTTTTGAAGTAAACAAAGGAGAGATAATGGCTTTTTTAGGAGCAAATGGATCAGGGAAAACTACTACAATCAGATGCCTACTAAACATTTATATACCAACAAATGGTGTTTTAACAATTAATGGCAGCAAATATAATAGTAAAATGAGCAATATTCTAGGTTATTTACCTGAAGAACGTGGAATTTATACTAAAGCTAATGTAATTGATTTACTATATTATTTCGGCGAACTTAGAGGTATTAAAAAGGCAGAGGTTAAAAAATTTATAACAGAATATTTAAATAGAGTAGACTTAGCAGATTCTGCACATAAAAAAGTTTCTGAACTAAGTTCTGGAATGCAGCAAAAAGTTCAGATAGCAATTGCAGTAATGCATAAGCCTGAAGTATTAATTTTGGATGAACCATACAAAGGCTTGGATGCTGTTAACAGGCAAATGTTTACAGACTACTTTAGAGAAATGAATCAGAAAGAAGGAACTACAATTCTTTACAGCACTCATATAGTAGATGAAGCTCAAGCATTTGCAAACAATGTAACAATAATTAAAGATGGTAAAAGAGCAGAGTACGGAAGTATAAGTGATGTTAGACAAAAATATGGTACTGATAGTATTAGAATTTCTTTTAAAAATAAATTAGAAGTAACTAATGAATCTAAAAAGCTTTTTAATGCCAGAATTAGTAATAAAACTGCTGAGCTTATGTTGCAAAAAAATGTTAACCCTGAAGATGTTCTAAATTATTTAATTAAGAATGAAGTAGGATTAATCTCTTATAATCTTGATTATCCAAGTCTAAACCAAATATTTATTGATTTACAAAAAAAATGAATAAAACTTTATCGGTAATAAAATATGAGTTTTTTTCGGTAATAAAAACAAAAGGATTTTGGATTAGTGTTTTTGCTTTTCCAATTTTTATTGGGGCTATAATGGGTATTAGCATTTTGGCTGCTGGGGATAATGTGAATATTAATAATGCATTAGATTTTGAACAAGATCAAAAAACAATATTTATTATAGATAAAGGAAACCATATTTCGGAGGGCTTATTGGTTCCTCCTTTGGAAAAAATCTCTGAAGTAGAAAAGCTTACTGCAGAAGATAAAATTAAAGAAGGTTCTGCAGATGCTTTAATAATTTATCCTAATAACTTAGTAGAAGATAAAATTCGAATTTTTTCTAAAACTAGCGGACTAATGGGTTTTTCTAATTACGAAACTATTGCCAATGCAATTTTGCAACAAGGAACAATTCTTCAAATTAAAGATGAAAGTATACAAACAAAACTCTTAATTAACCCAGAATTTGAACAAATAAATTTATCTTCAGACGAAGCTTTTGGATTTAACGCAGGTAGAGCTGTTGTTCCAGTTATCGCTTTTATAATATTTTTTCTAACAGTTTTTAATGCAGGTCAATTATTATTACAAAGTGTAGCTGAGGAAAAAGAAAATAGAATGTTGGAAAACATTTTAAGCATTATAAATTCAAGCGTTTTTATTATTGGAAAAATAATCAGCATATTATTAATTACCTTGGTACAAATAACTGTTTGGATACTTTCCGCAGTTTTGGTTTCGTTAATTTACACAGGTGTTACAAATAAAGAAATTCCAATACCCGATATACAAACAAGCTTAACTCAAATTGTATTCTCGATATTATTAATTATACTTGGCTTGCTTACCTACTCATCATTATTGGCAGGCATTGGAGCCCTTGGAAAAAATTATAAAGAAAGTGCAAGTATTTCTGGAATATTTACTTTCGCCGCTGTAATACCAATAATGTTTATTAATATTTTTATTACTAATCCTGAATCTGAATTTGTCACATTTTTGACCCTATTCCCATTAACTTCGCCAACCAGTTTACTTGCAAAAACTGTGTTTATTGAGCTATCTACATTTCATATTCTTGCTTTTATTATACTTAACTTTGTTTATGCAATTTTAGGGATTTGGTTAGCAATAAGATTCTTTAATTTGGGCGCGCTTACTTTAGATAAAACAATAAATATAAAAAATGCTTTTATTAGTGTATTAAAAGGCAGTTAATTTTTAGTAGACTTAACTTAGGTATTTAGCTTATAATTCACTACAGTTCGACTATTGTTACATTCTTTATCGATGCCGAGGTGGTGGAACTGGTAGACACGCTGGTCTTAGGAACCAGTGTCCGTTAAGGACTTGCAGGTTCGATTCCTGTCCTCGGTATTCTTACAACAAATTCCTACCAGTAAATAAGTTCTTTATTCCTTAATATATTTTTAAATAATTGTCGACTTGAACAGAATTGAATAAAAGTATTGTTTTAACACAACAAAACTACACTCAATAGAAAGATAACCTTAGTACATGTATTTATAATAGATAAAGATTTTGTAATTAATATTAAATCCTAATAATTTGAAATGTAATATTTAAAATTTATTAACGTTATAATACTAAATGCAAAAACGAAAAAAAATCGATACAAAAATGCCTATGGCTCAACTTTTGGAATTATATCCAGAGCTTGCATCTGTACTTAGTTATGAATATGGTTTATATTGTATAAATTGTTATATAGCTGAGTTTGATAACCTAGAGGAAGGAGCAAAACTACATGGAATAGATGGTGAATACTTTACCGAAATGATAACTCATTTAGAATCAATTATTAACTCAAATGAAGAATAAAAATAAAATAGCAAAAAAACACATAGTTTTAGCTACTCCGGTTGTACTAATAGCAGTTGCTGCAATTGCATTTTTTGTAGAACCAATTAGGGACGCAATTATAGGTTTTATTGCAGATATAATTAACGCACTTGTACTATCGAACATATTTTTATGTAACATTGCAGTTATTGTTGCATTTATTATTCTGATCGGATTATCTTTATATAGTTTTTTCAGAATCAAGTAGATTTTTAAGAATTTTAATATCTGTTTCCCAAACATTAGTAGTGGTATTCCACCATTCCAATCCTTTAAATTGTAGTTTGTATCGGGCCTTATTGTCTGTCACTGAACCTAAGTATATATACTTTAAGTTAATATCTTTTGCCCACACAATTGCTTTGATCATCATTCCCATACCAATATTAGAGGAATCGTATTTTAAGTCGTAAAATGGGTATGCGTAATGTATAAACTCTGAATTTTTAAAACATAAGCAGTACCCTATATTTTCATTTGCTATTGTATAAGTAAAAACTCCATTCATATTACTCTTGTTCATTTCGTTAAACATTTCTTTAATTTTACTTGCGCTCATTGTTCCATCACCAAACTTATTTGTGTAAAAATCTTTTCCTAATTTATGAATTTCCCAGTTATAATTTTTTAACGGTAAGTTATTAAATTCTATTTTCAAATTCCTATTTTTATTAAGAATTCGCTTATTCTCTGAATTTAGTCTAAACTCGTTTAAGTTTATACGTAAAGATCTTGTTTGTATCATTTCGAATTTACCTAAGCGTGTAAGCACATAGCCTTTATTATATAGACTATTTACTCCTTCTAAATTGTTAGCTACTTTATTGTTTGTTTTAAAGTAATCCATAATGCAAATTATACAACTAATTAAACAAATTTTTATATATACCCAATATGTTGCTATTTTATGGTGACAAGTGGTATAATATTGTGGTGCTTTATACGATTATGATATATAACAATTTATTACAAAATTTTCCGCAAGAAATTTTAGATGAAGCAAGGAGTGACCTTGATTTTAATCTAGAGACAATTTTTAAATCTTCACGTGTCAAGCAGTTGAGTGGATCTTATGATGAGATGTTAGCTACAGCAAAATCTGATTTGTTTCTAAATCCAGAAGATACATTGCCAACTAAAGAAAATTTTGAAGGTGATAAGGATACATATAATGATTACATAGCAGGAATAATAGAAAGAAGAAGAGAAATAGTACAGCATACATTAGCAACCTATGCTACAAAATTAGCATTTAGAGATATGAACGAACTATTTAATGATAATTCAGAGATATTACAACGATTTATCGTTTACATTCACACTTTATCGAATATCTTTAATGGTAATTTAGATGATGAAATTACTGCTTATTTTCATAACTATTCTCCATTTTTAGTTGAACCTGATTTTATTATAACAATAAGAGATTACTGTAACCAGAAAATTATTGGTCCTATTAATGCTATGAGAGCTATGAGAAATGTAGAAGAATTAAATTTGTTTAATATTAGCAATAACGCTCCCAAGGATTAATTAACAAACAATTGAACCTCTTTAACATAAAATTTACATACAGATTCCGATTTCTGTCGTATAATTTATTTTTACTTTTAGTAATTTGATTGCAGAGTCTTACATAACTGGTTCAACATCTCAAGATTCTTATGCCCCTTTTTATGAGGTAGATCCACAACAAATTATAGAAGCACTTGATGATGAAAATACTACAGCCGGAGGCAAAGATATAGGTGAGCTTGTTCAGGAAATTTTTACTAGTTTATTTGAATCTTGTGATAAAAGCTTAGAAGAACATTATAGACTGCCTAATAGAGAAAGCTTGGGAAATATAAATTTACATAAGCGTTTAAGAAGAATACGTAAACAAATAATAAACCAGTTTGAAGATTCTGAAAACTTATCGGGACCTGCTACTACAATAAATAATTTAGCCTATTCAATTGTAACGCATATTTTAGGCAATGCTGTAAATGATATCAC
>CAZRHM010000008.1:0-3793 GCA_964599845.1 uncultured Candidatus Saccharibacteria bacterium | reverse complement strand
CAAATCATTTTATGCTAAATAAAACATTGGCAATATTGTATATGAATCCAGAGCATACAAATAAGATTAAGGAAAAAATAAAACAAGATTGTATAAAAATATACATAGAACTTGAAAACTTAATTTTAAATAAATCACCTTTACTCCAATACTATATTCACAAATATTATATTGAAAAAACAGAATTAACGGATGCTGAGCTTGATATACAAAGAATGGAAGAGCTAAAAAAAATAGTACTTGGAATTATATCAATGGTTGAAGGAACAGGTGTAATTTATACAAACGAACCTAGTGCTCAACAAATCTAAACCTATGTTTTGCATAATTAATGCTTTTTAATGTCTGTGGATCAACTTGTGTTAAATCTAAAGTGTCAATAAATTCAAGTAATTCTTGTACTCCATCTGGGTACAAATCTGGTTCATTTGCTTTTAAAAGTAAGCTATTAAACCTCAATTCTATAGTTTCATTTATTAATGGGTTTGGAACAACTTCACCTCCAGCACCCATAATATAACCAACAGTAGCACTCATAATTAAATTTAATAACAGATTTTTAACAAAAGTTTATATTCTATTTAAATTTTATCAATTCAAGTTTATATCCTCTACCTTTACCTTCAAACCATGTTCTTTGCCTTCTTGCATATTGTTTATGAGCAGTCACAACAAGTTCAATACACTCATTTAAAGATACTTTATTATTTAAATATTTGATAATTTCTTTATAGCCAAGTCCGTTTAACGCTGTGCAATCTTTTTTAAATCCCTTTTTTAAAACATTTTTTACTTCTTCAACTATCCCATCTTTAAACATTTTCTTTGCTCTTTTTTCTATTGTTATTTTTAATTCGTCCCAGTCATAAATAGGATAATATATTTTGTAGTTATATTTATTATTTTTGTCTTCACTATATTTTTTTGGGGTAATATCATTTTTTGAATTTGAAATTTTCTTTTCTATTAACCGTATCAACCTTCTTGAATTTTGTTTATCACTTTCATTTAGGCTATTAAATGTAGAAATATTAATTTTTTTTAATTTGTTTTGTAATTTATTTAAATTTAATTTTTGTATTTTTTTTCTTAACTCTTCGTTTTTTGAAATATTTGTATTTTTATAGTCTCTAATAAGAGAATCTATATATAATCCTGTACCGCCTACTATAATTGGTTGTTTATTTTTTTTAAATATCTCATTTATTTTATTTAATGCAAGATTTTTAAAGTCAAACACACTAAAGTATTGGTCAGGATTTAAAAATGAAATCAAATGAATTGGAATACCACCAATTTCATACGCTTTTATTTCTTCATCTAAACGTTTGTCATTTTCTTCTTGTTTTTTATTATTTGCTGCTTTAACATCTCCTTTATTTGTACCAATGTCTAGATATTTATATATTTGCATGGAATCGGCATTAATAAGTTCCCCATTTAATTTTTTTGCAAGTTTTAATGCATAGTTCGTTTTTCCAGTTGCTGTTGGGCCTGCTACTATAATTACATTCTTTTTCATATATGATTTTAGCAAAAATAGGCGTACACAAATGCGCACTAGAAGATTTATTTTTTTTAATACTTGAGCCATACTTTCCCGATATATCAAGACGTCTCTACTGATTCATCGTTCGACATGCACTTGATTAGCATCTTCAAGATATTTGTAATTGTGTAATTTTGTATTTAAGTAACGGACAGTACAGCAAAATTTATACATAAAAAGGGGTTCGAGAGGATATGGAAAAAACTATCACATCAAAAGTTAACTGCCGTCGCAATCCTCCCCGAAGCTTTGGCGCCAACTTTAGTAAAACCTTATACGAAATAGGTTTGATATAATTCGAGTTAAGGGCATGCAGATATAATAATACACAAAAAACGAGGTGATGCGCAAAATAGGCTTGTGCGAATTCTTAACTGTTAGAGCGACCCAAACCCAATGAGATCTCGGATAAATCCAACAGTATTAATTTTTGAATTATACATAAAGTTCTTTATTAAAAAGGCGCTTAATTAATATGGTCATTTGCTCATTCCTCGATCCCGATTCATTGAGCTATGACACTTTTCAGTATATCAATTGCTGCGACCATTAGAGATGGTAAGCATGCATTCCAATAAATGGGGGTTATATAGGAACACAATACCAGCAGAGTATACTAATTACTTAAGCAATTCCTCAACAAGAGTTTTATACATTGGGCCTGCAAATACTTTTGCATGCGAAATGTTTATTCGGGTAAACATAAAATCAAACTTGTCTTTTACAGAATCTACACTTAGTTTTCCTTCTTTTGCTTGTTGCAAATGCTTTGTAGCATTTGTTTCAAAATAACTTAAAGAATCAGCACACATTAAAACATTTTGATCATCGCTTCCCCCTTCTTCATGTTTGGAAATTAGCTCATAAACTTCATTTACATCTTTTGATTCCATTCCATTATTTAATAATACTTTTTCAATTATTTCAGCACCTTTTTGCTGATGTTGTTTTAAAAGTTCAGGGTCAGTAAAGGTTCTTTTTTCGTTATTTGTCCTTTTTGATCGCAAAATTCTTTCAATATCGTGCGAATAAGCAGCAATTAGTAAGTTTTCGGAAGGACTATTACTTAAGCTTTTAGCCCAATCAACTGTTCTTTTAAAATGATCTGATTCGCCTCCATTAGCAGTATCTACAAAAGTTTTTATAATCTCAAAATAATCATTCATTTTTTAAAATTATTCCATTAAAAAATAAAGTTACTCCTACTATTTCTAAAAATTCCTCTATGCCCACAAATACTAAGTAAATGCTTTGCCCATATAATCTACCTCCTATTATTTCTAAAACTAAAATTAAAATAAATGCAATTATTCCAAATATATAAGAATTTTTTATGTAAGAGTTTTTTTCTATAATAATTAACAAAGTTAGCCCTAAGAGTGCAATTAAAATTAATACAGATAATGGAATTATCCAAGAAATCCGCTCAATGTTATTAAACACACTATCTGTTGTAATAGAATCTTTTACAACTTGGTTTAAATACTCATGAATACTAAAATACTCATCAAAAGCTAAAAATAAAAAGAAAAAAGCAACGAATGAATAGATTAAATATTTGAATAAGTTTTTTTTATTATTAAAGTTTTGTTTTAAATTGTTTAAATTTATCGATTCTTTTTTAATTAAATAATAAATAAATAAAAGTGAACTAAATATTGCAATGCTCGAAGTTAGTAATGCGGCTATTGTTTTATCTTCATCTAAGTAAAAAATACTATATTCAATTCCTAAAATTCTTACATCGTGAAAAAGAAAATGCAACGCTAGTGTAGTAATAGCCAATACCAGAAGTACTAATGTGATTTTGTGCAATTTAATATATTTTAAACTCATAATTAGTTGTTCATTTTATCACTATAACAAGTTAATATATAGAAAATTAATTCATTAAAATAATGGAATCAGATATATTTATAAGAATCTTACTTGCCGTTTTATTTGGTGCAATTTTGGGGTTAGAGACAGAAACGCGTGAAATTAAAAGAAAAGGAAAAGAAACAGCTAAAAAAGAAGAGAAAAATAGAATTGGAGGGT
This sequence comes from uncultured Candidatus Saccharibacteria bacterium, assembly GCA_964599845.1. Classification (GTDB taxonomy): domain Bacteria; phylum Patescibacteriota; class Dojkabacteria; order J137; family J137; genus CAZRHM01. The sequence continues at coordinate 207 of CAZRHM010000008.1, read as the reverse complement.
TAAGAACATATACTATTTTATCTCTTATTGGTGGAATCGCAGGCCTTCTATTTAAAACTGGAGAAACCACCTTAGCATACATAATGTTTGCTGGCATACTAGCATTAATTGTTGCAGCATATGTACAAAATGTTCAACTAAAGCAAGCTTTTGGCTTAACAACTGAAATTGCAATTATAATAACTTTTTTACTTGGTTTTTTTACTA
>CAZRHM010000007.1:0-20332 GCA_964599845.1 uncultured Candidatus Saccharibacteria bacterium | reverse complement strand
AGGGCTTTGCTGTTAGATATGGTTTTTTGAATTCTGGAGTTGCGGATTTTTATTATTTGGCAGATGCAGATTATGCGGCAGCGTGGAACACGCTGCCGCAACTATTAAATACTCTTAAAAATACAAGTTCTGATATTGTTATTGGTTCCAGAGCTTTAAATCCGGAGCTTGTTTCTACCAGTTTTGTTAAAAGACTATTGGGTCGCTTAAGTAACTTTGCAATTAACTTAATTTTAGGCTTGAATTTTAAAGATACACAATGCGGGTATAAGCTTTTTACAAAAAATTCTTTAAAAATCTTTGAAAAATTAACTATTGAAAGGTGGGGATTTGACTTTGAACTACTCTACTTAGCAAAACTTCATAACTTAAAAGTAACTGAACAGGCAATTGAATGGAAAAACGTTGCCGGAAGTAAAGTTACGCTTACTTCTTATTTTACTACACTATCACAGCTTTTTAAGGTAAGATTTACTAAATACAACTTAAGGTAATTAAAATGCAATCAGATAGAAATACTTTATTATTAATTGTTATTGTTTTAACTATTAGTGTTGTTTCACTTGTAGTAGTTTTAGTAATTAGTTGGCGATTGGTCGGAGGATTTATTACTTCTGCTATTCAAGATGTATCTCGTTATGTTCACTTACAAAATTTGGATTACAATTTTGAAATACCAGATAAGGAATAGCTTTACTTTTTTAGCCATTTTCTATTATTTCTTTGTTGAGAAGATATTACCATTTGCTTGCTAATAAATAGTGTGTTGTTGCAGACTTTGTTAAGCGCATGGCTCAAATAATTTTCAAATGCAACGTAAATAATTTTTTTACCTCGTTTTTGAGCTGATTTTATTGCAGGAATTAAATCAGTATCTGAAGAAAATAAATAACATTCGTTGTATTTATTATCAAAAGCCATATCGAGCATATCAACCGCAATTTGAACGTCTACACCTTTTTCATGGTACACGCCGTTTGTTTTGAGTAAGTAACCTTTTTTAACTGAAATTTTTTGTGATGTTAAACCATTAAATAAATAGTTTTGATTTTTATATAACCGCCATGTCTTTTTATCGTTTTTGTTGGGTAAAATTTCACCAACATAATAGCCTATGTAATTTGCTTTGCTTTTTATAACATATTCAACAAAGTCTCTATAATGTAAGTTCGATGTACTAAGCTTATTGTCTACTCGTTTAAGTTTGTTATATAAATTTGATCCATCTAGCAAGGCGATTTTACTCATTTAGTAACTTCAAAAAGGTTAAAAATAACCCCAGGTATCCGTAGACGCCTGGGGGGGGTAAGCAATTTATAAATATATTATAAACTAATTTAGTAATTTGTCAAATCAAATTCTTCATGATCTACCCTATCCTTAGTGTTCCTCGCCCTATTCGTGCTCGTTTTTCTTCTTTTTTTTCGAAGTTATTTTCTTTACTTATATTAAGTAAAACTGCAACTATTACTAAATTCATAATTATGTTTGTTCCGCCATATGTAAAGAATGGTAACGGCATTCCGCCAAAAGGAATTATTACTAGTACCGCTGCGATGTTTAATAATGCTTGTAGAACTATTAGTGTTGTCATTCCAACAGCTAGTAGGGCATTAAATTTTGTTTTAGCTTCAGTAGCAATTTTAAATCCAATGGATGCTATAAGTAAAAAGGCAAGTATAATAAATAAGCTTCCAACAAAACCAAATTCATCTCCAATTATTGCAAAAATTGAATCTGTATAGGCAGCTTCTTGCAGGTATCCTTGCTTTATTACAGATTCTGCATAGCCGTTTCCGAATATTCCACCCGAGCCATAGCCTACTAGCCCATTCCAAACTTGGAATGCTCCTTGAAGTTGGTCATCTTGCGCAGGGGTACCGTATCTGAATATGTGTAAAAAGGTTTCTACACGTTGTCTTCTATAGCTTTCAAGTAAAAGTGCAACCAAACCAAATAAAAATGTAGAAACTAAAATAATTACGCTACCGATTGTATGTAAAAAGTCTGTACCTGATATATAATAAATTATTAAAATAGTAAGAACTAATAGTACAGTTGTATCAAAGTCTCTTTGTAACAGTATTAGCATGCTCATTACGCCAAGCAAAACTAAAAATGGAAGTATTACGTTTGTAATATGATCCGATAATTTACTGGCATTTTTAGATGTTGTGTTTCGTTCTTTTGTAACCCAGCCAGCCATATATATGGCAAATGCAAATTTGGCAACTTCTGAAGGTTGAAGATTAAATACATATAAATCTATCCACCTGGTAGCACCGTTTAATGCTATTACTAATGGCATTTGTGCACCAGAAGAAACTGTATTACCGTTTGCATCTATATAAGTTTCTCCAAATAGTGCTTCTGGGAGCATATATAAAAGTACCAAAAAACATATTGCTAATAGTAGAGGACTTGCTTTACGCAATAAATTTATTGGTGTTATATAAACAAAATACCCAATAATTAGTCCGAGAATAATGTAGATTATTTGGTTTTTTACAAAATGAAATGGATCCGAAAATCGGCTCTCTCCATAATAATAGCTTGCACTGTAAATCATTAAAATCCCTAGAACTAACAATATTGAGACTATTGCAATTAAAGGTAAGTTTGGTTTGCCATGGAGTCTTACAAATAAGCTGCCTTCTCTTTTTTTTCGTTCAGATTTTATTCGTGTGTTTTGCCGAATAACTTTTCTTCTAGTATTTCTTTTTTTTGATTTTATAAATCCGAACATAGATTCTATAATATACTGAACAAAAAACAATTCCAAATCAAATTGCTAACTACATTTTGTACTCATAGAACGATTATGACAAGGTGTAATAATTAGTATTTTTTGGTAAGATTCTTATATTTGATTTATTAAACAATTTCTATGAAAGTATATGTAATGCATCAAGAGAAATACTCAATTGCACAATTGCTATTGAGATCATTTTTAGGAATATTTTATATTGGTATCCCTCATTTTATATTATTATGGTTTTACTCACTATATTTAATTGTTTGTCAGCTTATTGCTTTTTTTGCAGTATTGATTAATCAAAAATATCCAAAATTTGCATTCGATGCTGTTGCAGGTTATTTTAGATGGAGTTTAAGAGTAAGTGCTTCGTTGGCAAACTTAGTAGATGGTTACCCTCCTTTTGGCCCAAATGTTAAATGGAACAATGCAGACTTTGAATTAGCTTATCCAGAAATTATTACAAGAAAAAGAATCTTATTTGCTACTTTTTTAGGTGCGTTTGTAACTATACCTCATCAGTTAGTTATTATGGTTAGGCAGTTTGTAAATTTCTTTATTTACTTTATTGCATTTTTTTCAGTTCTATTTACAAGAGATTATCCAGAAGACATGCACAATTTTTATGTAGGAACTTTAAGGTTACAGTATAGAACAACTTTGTATATGTACGGGTTATATTTTAAATATCCAGAATTTGAAGGTAAAGAAACTGAGGTAGATAGATTGCACGTGTAGGTAAGATTTTCGAAAGCGTTTAGATGACTATTTTTATGAGACGCAATGAATCGCGTCACTACATCCGTACCTATATTAAAGTTTGCATAAGCCAATAAATCTAATAAATATCCGCCACCTTTATACTTAAAGGTGGCGCCAAAGCTTCAGTGGGATTGCGGCGGCAACTAACTTTCGATATTGCTAGTTTGCCTCGCCTCCCCCCGAACCCCTGGTCCATATAAATTTATGCAGTACAGTTAGTTACAATATTACACTTCTACAAGATTACTTGTGTACATAGATGCCGAATCCATGCCAAAGGCAGGGTGAGTTGATATTTATTCTATTATATAGAAAATTTATTTTTAAGATACGATAAATCGCGTCTCTACGGGGCAATAGATCACGCATTTGATGGGAGGCACTGTCATGATGTATCTAGGTCTCCAGAGAGTTTGCACTAAAAGAAACACTTTCAGGTTAATCTCGAGAGATTGCTTCGTCGCATTGCTAAAGCAATACTTCTCGCAATGACACCTTAAAAACAAAATAAGACGCACTGCTGTGCGTCTCTACATTTAAACTTCTGATCTATAAGAAGATTGTCCCCATGTATCTGTTCGTCTATACTTTTGCACTCCTGCATAGAAAGCTTTTACAAGTATCCCTATACAATCACAGCTTTACCTGCTTTGACATCAGCCTCTACCTTTTTATATTTAACTTGTTTTATTTCTTTACCATCAGAATATTTTACATTCACTTTGTCATTTCGCCCGAATTTTTTTACAAATGTTTTTATTGTACCTCTTTTTTCTGTAGAATTTGTTCTAAGATTCATTCTTGTTTTTTCTGCTTGTCTTTCTATATCATCAACAATACTATCTGCTTTTAAATGCTGTCCTTGTATTGGAAGCATTTCGCGTGTACCTGTTAGTATGTCTTCTACATCATCTTCGTTTGTAGATAATTCTTGAATTGGTGTTTGGGTTTTAGTAACTTTTGTTACTCTAAAGAATTTAGATGTTATTTCAGAGTTTACTGTGCTTATAAACGACTGGAACATTCCATATGCCCTATTTTTATATTCTACTAGTGGATCTCTCTGTGCATAACCTTGTAGTGATATGCTGTCTCTAACGTCTTTCATTATTTCTAAATGCTCTACCCATTTGTTATCCAATGTTTCTAGTGAGATTGCTTTATTAATACTTAAAAAGTCTTGATTAAGCATTTCTTTTTTATTATCGTAAACTTTTTCTGTTGCTTTCATTAAATCATTTAGCAGGTTTGTATTGTTATTTTCAATTTCGTTTTCTAAATATTTTTCGAATGTTGTGTTTATATTTAAAGCTGAAGTTAGAGTTTCTACTGGTATTAAATTATTAAGCCCTCTAATAAATTTTTCTTTTTCATCTTTATTTTTTAACGATTCAAAATCGTTTGAATAAATATAATTTTCTATTTGATCTAGTATTAAATTTTCTATAAGGTGTTCGAACTGTTCAGCTGCTTTATTTTGTTTAGGTTCTAAATCTTTTACTCTATCTTCGTTTTCTTTTAAATTTAAATCTATTACCTGGCTTCCAATTTTGAATCTGCCTAGCGCATTTTCCGCACTTTGCATTATGTTTTTTCTTCTTGTATAAAACACTTCTCTGTGTTGGTTCATTACATCATCGTATTCGACAACACTTTTTCTGTAATCAAAATTCATGCCCTCTACTCTTTTTTGTGCTGTTTCGATTTGCTTTGATATTACAGACATTTCTATAGGCATATTGTCTGGAACTTTAACCATGGTTAAAAGTCTTGCTAAGAATTCTCCGCCAAGAACTCTCATTATTTGATCGTCTAGCGAAGCATAAAATCTTGTGCTACCTGGTTCACCTTGTCTTGCTGTTCTACCTCTAAGCTGGTTGTCGATTCTACGTGATTCGTGTCTTTCTGTACCTATTACATGTAATCCGCCCAGCTTTGCAATTTCGTTATATTCATTATCACCTCTTACTCCACCTCCAATTACGATGTCTGTACCACGACCAGCCATGTTTGTAGCTACTGTAACTGCTCCTTTTTTACCAGCATTTGCAACTATTCTTGATTCTTGTTCGTGATATTTTGCGTTTAATACTTCGTGTGGTATTCCTTCTGCATCTAGTAATTTAGATACTAGTTCAGATTTTTCTACCGAAGTTGTACCGATTAACACTGGTCTTCCAATTTGGTTCATTTCTTTTACCTCTTCTATTACTGCTCGGAATTTTGCTTCTTGATTTTTATATATACGGTCTGGATGATCTATTCTTATATTTGGTCTGTTGGTTGGAATTATTACCGAGTCAAGACCATATATTTTGTAAAACTCTTCTGATTCTGTCATTACTGTTCCTGAACCTCCACAAAGTACCTTGTAAAGCCTAAAAAAGTTTTGAAATGTAATTGTTGCAAATGTTTTACTTTCTTGTTGAATATCCACTCCTTCTTTTGCTTCTATTGCTTGGTGAAGCCCTTCTGAATATCTTCTTCCTTCTAAAATACGGCCTGTAAATTCATCTACAATATATACATTTCCATTTCGGACTATATATTGATCGTCTTTAATGTATAAAGTTTTTGCTTTAAGTGCGTTTTCTATATGGTATGCCATTGAGTAATCACTCCAAAGATTTTCTACTCCTAAAAATTTTTCTACTTTTTCCATACCATCTTCTGTTAAGTTTGCACTTTTAGCTTTGTGGTCGATTATAAAATCCACTTCTTCCTTTAAACCTTTAACAGCGTTGGCAAATTTAATATATTTTTCTGTATCGGCATCGCTTGGGGTTGAGGAAATAATTAGTGGGGTTCTTGCTTCGTCAATTAGTATTGAGTCTGCCTCGTCTATAATACAAAAATACAATTCACTTTGAACTGTTCTGTTTAAATCCCATGCCATATTGTCTCTTAAATAATCAAAACCTAGTTCATTATTTGTAGAGTATGTTATGTCGCATGCATATGCTTCTCTTTTTGTTGTTTCAATAATGTTTACGCCTGTCATTCTGTCTATTTCTATTACTTGGTTCACTCTTTCTTTAGCAGCATTTTTTCCTTTTGTTTGTTCTAGTTGATTATCGGGTACAAATTTGTAAGATCCTTCGGGAGCAATTACACCAACTGTTAGCCCAAGCATGCTCATAAAATGACCAGCATATTCTGCACCTACTTTTGTTAGATAATTGTTTACTGTAACAAGATGTGATCCACGTCCAGCTAATGAATATAAAGCTAATGGTAGTTGAAATGTTCTGGTTTTACCTTCTCCAGTGTATTGTTCTACAAGCATTTGTCCTTGTGCTAAAAGTATTCCAGCACGTAATTGAACATCGTGGTATTCATGCCCTGTTTTTCGTCTGTATGCTTCGTTAAGCATGGCATATACCTCGGGTAAAAATTCCAGCAGTTTATCTTGAATTTCTTTTTCGTAAGTTGGAAATTTTTCTCGTCTATTTACTTTTGCTAGTGATTTTAATGCATCGTCTGGAAGGTTATCGACCAATGTTTTTAATTCTGCTTTCATTTCACTGACCCTTTTTTTTATATCTTCTTCGCTCATCTTCTTTATTTTGGGTTTTAACTCGTGAATTTGAGCTAATGGTTTATCTGTTATTTTGAGTTTTTGTGCAGATCTATTAAATGTGTTTTTTATTATGTTTAACATGATTAAATGAACTAATATTTTATTAAAAGTGACTAATTATTGTAGCATAAAGTGGGTTAGTTATAAGTTACAGGTAATGAGTAATAAGAATTTTATTCGAAATGTATGTGTTGTACGATTGCCAAAATTTCATTCTCCTATAGAGTTTGATAATTCGGGATCAATTAAGTAAAAGGGGTGATTTAAAACTTATAACAAAGCTTTATATCATTTATCCGTGTCATTATCCTTCTGTTTTTTGTTATTGGTCTTTTAGTCAGTGCTTAAAATTAACCTCACCCGGCTCTTCGAGCCACCCTCTCCTTTTCAGGAGAGGGATTTTATTTATATAAACAAAAGGATGCTCTTAATATTTATAACTTATTACTTACCACTTAATATTCTAGCCTTCCTTCATCGCCAAGTCTCCAGTAAGAAACTCCTTTTATTCCATAATCGGCAGCTAATTGTTTTCTTAGCTTTATTGATTCATTTGTTGGATAAACTACAATTCTTTTGTCTCCTTCAAAAACGTAATGGAGTATTCCTTCTCCCCATTCTTGGTCGAACTCTATTTCGGTGTTGTACTCATCAATAATGTTATCTACTTGATTATTGTAGTATGCAAATGCTCCTTGATCTTCACTAACAAATTCGTGCCTTAGTGTTGGTGTGTATTTTATTTGTGGAAGTTTTTCTCTTTCAGAGTAATCGTACGAATAAGTTGGAATACCTAATACTATTTTGTCTCGTGGTACTCCACTCCATATTGCATACCTAATTATATCTTCCATCCAACTTAGTGGTGCATTTGGCCCATAATATTTATTTGTTCTTCCACTAAACTCATATGTCATTATTCTTAGCTCATCTACTAAATCGGCAATTCTTTTATAATCCTGAACAGCCCTAGTCTCAGGAAAACCTGTATATACAATATCATCAGACCATTTTGGTAGTGCTGTAAAAATAATTCTTTTATCGATATTGTTTATACCTAAAGATAATTTTTGCAAAAAATCGAAGAATTTCTCCTTATCATCAAAGTATGTTGCTTCGTAGTCTAAATCGATTCCATCGTAATTATTTTCTTCTACCAATTGTATTATTGAATTTATATGGTTTTTTAAATTTTCTTCGTTATTTAAGATTTTGGAAAGAGTTTCAGCGTTAAAGCTTGTAACAGTAGGTATAAAATCTAAATCGTTTTCTTTAACAAAATCTACAAGCTCTTTATCGTTGGCATTATTTAACTCTTTTAAAGATCCATCATCGTTAATTTCGTACCAAAATGGGCTTACACCACTAAAAGTGCGTACATTTTCTTTAAGTGATTCGAATCCATCGTTGTAGTCCCAGTCTGGAATCCAGCCAGTAATATACAAATTATTTATATCTTTGGGCTGTTTGCTAACTTTTTTTATTTCAGTAATATCAAGCTCTTCAGGATTTTTATTTACAGAAGCAATAAAATTAAGTTTTTCTAGTTTACTTTTTTCGTATACAGTTATTTTTTCGAGGTTTTTTGCTCTTTCAAAAGCTAATAATACAATTCCAATAAATTGGATTAATACTAAAACTACAAGAAAAAAAGTAATAATATTCCTTTTCATATATACATTTTAGCAGAATGTGTTAAAGATTTTTAACACTAGAAATGTGTGTAAAAAATAGATATAGTTGGAATATTAATAAAAAATACATGGACAATGATACAAATAGTAGTGGATCTATTAATTCAGACGAAGCTACTAAAAAAAGATTCGCTAATTTAGCAGTTGTGGGGAATGCGCTAAGCCAAACAACAAGCGATAAATCTTTGCTAACTGAATTTTATTTAGCAAAAGAAGCTTTAATAAAGTTTAAAAGTGAGGTTGATTTGTTAAATTTAGACCCAGAGTCGCAAAACGGAATAGATAAATTAATTAAATTTTTACAAAAAGAAATCGACAAAAAACTTATTACAGAAGATAAAAATAGCGGATTTTAGGGATATTAACTCTCATAGAAAGCACTTGTATTGTCAGCTTTTCTATTTAAAGTCCTTAGAATTTCTTTATAAACTCGCTGTGTTGTTAGTTCAATCCAATTATCATAATGCGTTTGGTTTTGTCCAATTATTATATCTGAATACTGGCCACCACTGCCATATAGTTGAGCCATACTCGAAAATTTATTTAGAACTTCAGCTGCACCTAAAATATTCTCTTCTTCTGCAGCGAAGGCTATAGTATTTACACCACTTTTTATAGCTGCTTCTAATGCTCCAATTTCATTATGTCTTCCAAGAGGTTCACCATGTAGGTAAAGCTGAATTGTAGCTGGGGTTGTTGGTATAAAGTATATTTTTTCTGGACTAAAGCCTTTTGATACCAAGTAATTAACAAGTTCTGCGGAAAATTGAGTACCAGCCGAGAAACCTCTAATTGCTATTGTTCCTTTAAATTGTTGCCCATTGGCATGACTATTAGTTATTTCGCCATTTTCGTCTATTAGTAAAAATGGCATTGTTTTTGCTGTTAAATTTTTTATATATTCATTGACATTAAATCTTGAATATAAGGCAATACCATCTTGGATTTCGTCTTCTGCTAGAATATCTCTTTCATTATCTGGTATTTGGTTGTTTTGAGGTGCAACATATATGGATCGGATAGATGCCAATTTTTCCCGATCTAGCTGTTTATAGTACAAAATACTTCCTATTGCTCTATTTGCAAGTGTTTCAGGCGTTGCAGAATGACCTCCAAAATTAAATTCTATAATTGCTCGTTCTGAGTTTTCAGCTAGTAATTGCGCAGTATTTTTCGATGTATCTGTATATAGTATTCTATCAGAAAACTTTCTTTCATCTGAGTTTGTAATAAGTAATGGTTGCTCGATAAATTTTATTTCAACATCTGGGTTTTGTAATTCTAAATTATTTAATTTTTTCGCATCTGCAGCTAGATTATGAACATTGTCTTTATGCTCTGGGAAAGCTGTTACACCTTCAGGTAAAAATGCTCTTGAATAGTCTGTATAAGGTAAATTTAATATTTGATTTATAAATTGTCTAACTCCTATCTCTCCAGACACAACTTTTTGTATAATTTCACTGTTGTTAGCATAAGTAGCACTAAATAAGGATAATATAGCGGCACAAGTAATAGCTGATCGTTTATGATCAGCAACCCATTCACGAACTCTTGCTATAATAGTTTGTTCTTCTATGTGATTTTCTTGTTGAGCAGTTGTGGTTCTGTCACCTCTATCCATAATTGTTGCCGTGCGATAATAACATAAATATAACGAGTATATATAAAGAATATTTCACTTTTTTATAAAATTATGTGGAAATTGTGTTTAACGGACTGTTACTGCGATTTCGTTACTATAAAAATCGCATAACCCATTTACGTAGCGGCAAACTCTGAAGTAGTATGTACTTCCGCTTTGTAAATTATGCACAGTTTGAGAGTTAGTGTTTTGCTCTGATATATATGCGTAAGCATTTGCAGGGAACGAAAGCGATGGCTTATCGTTTTTTAATACTTTTACACCTTCTGGTATTGTTAATCCCGAAATATACCATTGTAATGTCACTTTACCTTGTTCATTAGATGACCCTGTTAAATATATATAAGATCTTACAACCTCTGGTTCTGGTGTTTTTTTAGTTACAGTTAGCTTTTGTGTGGCCTTGTTTCCAAAATTGTCTATTGCTTCAATTACCAATTCGTTTTCGCCATCTTTAAGTTTAATTCTGGATGTAAATTCACCGCCGTTATTTAATTTTACTTCTATTTTATTTATTAGTAATTTAACTCCTGGCTCTGTTTTTCCTTTTATTTCGATGTTTTCTGATTCTGTTTTTACTCCACCTTTGGGTTCTATTATTTCTATTTCTGGTGCCTCTAAATCTTTTAATATTCCCATTTCTTCTGAATATTTTTCGGACTCAGCATCTAGTTTTCGGTTCCATATTGTGAATTCATCTTTTTTAATTTCTTCAAGTTTTAAATCTTTAATTTCTTCGTTTATGCAATCAAAAATTTGACCTTCATTAACTAAGGCTATTTCGTTAGAATCTTTTATTATTTTTATTTTATTTTTTAATACCTCAACTTTGTTTATTTTTTCGTCTTTCTTTGTTTTATTAACAGAATTTTCTATACTATAAAGCATTTCGTTATTTTGTATTTTGAGATTTGAATTTAAAGGTACTCTTGCAAATATTTCTCCTTTTATAGTTTCTATTGTTAAATTATTTTCTACTAATGATTTTATTATTAGCTCTGTATTTGAATTGATTCTTAATGTTGTTCCGTCAGAAAAATTTATAATTGCTTTTCCTTTTCCATCTAATTTAATATTTGTATTTTCAGTTATTTCTACTTTTGATGTTATGTTGTACCATCCCCCATTATTATTTGCTATAAGGGATCCTTCGAACATATCTATATTTGCTGCTACTTTTTGAACTTGAGCTATTTCAGATTTGTTAAGTTGTGGTAATGTAAAAGCAAATGCAATAAACAATATCGAAATAACGCTAAACATAGCTACAACCAACTTTTGATTATTAAACAAATTGGAAATATTAAATGTTTGTTTTGTGTTTGTATATGTTTTAAGAACAAGCTCAGTAGTATTTTGTATGAATTCGTGCGAAGGTTCTTCTTGAATTATATATTTATTAAAGAAGTCTTCTGCTGTATTATAGTTTTGTTCCTTTCTATCCATTTATATTAATAACGTTAAAAAGATTCAAATATTTCACTATTAGGAAATTTTCGTTTAAATTCTTTTTTAAATGCCTTTAATGCTCTAAATAATAACACCGATACATTTGTTGGTTTTACTTTTAATACTTCTGCAATTTCTGGTATATCTAACTCTGAGTAGAATCTTAATCTGATAACTTCTTGGTATCGGGGTTTTAACTTTTTTAGAGTTAAATTGATTTGGTTTCGGTACATTGATTTTATGTACTCTTGGTCGCTGTTATCGGTAGTGGTGATTAGATTATCGTTTAATTCGGTAGATTTTTTTGTTGAGTATTTTCTGTAATGATCAATAATTTTATTATGTGCGATTTTGTAAAGCCATGCTCCGAACGTGAATCCTTTATTGGGATTGTATTGTTTAATTTTTTCCACTGCGGTTAAAAACACTTGACTTGTAATATCTTGTGCAGTTTGTACATTATTTGTGCCGTTTAATGTGTAGCTATATATTTTAGGCAAGTAATATCTGTAAAGCTTATCGAATGCTTGTACATTAGTTTTTGCTTCTTTTATTAATTCTTTTTCTTGTTCTTTAGTCATTAAATACTTATTTGCACTTTGTTGTGGGTATTTTATTAGTTTTTGGTAATTATGGCAATCTAAAAGCACTAACTATATTAGTGAATTAAAATTTAGATTTTTTGTTGTTAAGAATCAGGGGTTTAAGGGAGTAAGCAGCCAAGCCTATGGCTTGGCTGCTTATAACTAACATTGCAAATTCTTTGTAAAAAATTAGTGAAATTAGATTTGAATGCCTTTACTAATAAGCATCGGTTTTACTATATATTCTCTAAAAGCAAAGTTTAGATTATCAATATCAAAAGAATCATATAATTCTTCAGCCTTTTCTTTTGGTCCATTAAATCTAGTATTGATATAATCTATAAATACTTCTTTGGTTATGAATGGAAAGCTGATCTGTTCTAATATTTCATTTGCAGTTATCTTTGGATTCTCTGAAATACTAGCGTCTAATAGTTGGTGTAAATCACCATAAATCTTGGTTACAGCTTGTGGGTAAACTGGCTCTGACAAGTCAAACCCAGTGAATCCATAGTAGTTTTTTATTCCTAAAATATTTAAAATTGTAAACATAGGTGCAAGTTCGTTAATTTTTATAAAATAATTCAGATCTCGACCTTCTCCAGTAACACCAGCTAGCAATATATTAAATGTATTTAAACTACCCATAGATGTTATAGGTGGATGGATTAAAATATCATTTGTATCTAAAATGGCAGTTAAGCCCAGGTCAAACAACTGTACTGTATTTTGTGAGGTAATAAATATATTGTGCAGGTAGTCTGTTAAATAAATGTTATTTTTTAACAAGAATTCAAAAATAACATTTAGTTGATTAAAAATGTAAAATGCTTCGTTTAAATTGTCTAATCGATATTCATTTATAAAACTACCTTCTTTTAGAAATCTTGTCACGAATGCTGGAATAGGTCTGTTATCTACAGTTATAATTAATGGTTCTTCAGTGGATGTAAGCAATAATCGATTCAATAAAAAATCTTTAAGTTTACTATTATTTGCAGGTATGGTGGCAATGGCATCGCGTAGTTTCCTTAATACTAAAGATTCATGGTTTATTAATTCTAATCTACTAACTATATGATCTATTGCGTCAGTAGATTGGTTATATATTTTAACAACAGCATCTCTGATTTCGCCGAATCTATTAGGTAGGTTAAATCTGTAAACTACTCCAGTCAACCCAGCGCCAATCCTTTCTGATTTTATAACAAAATTTTCAGGAATAGTATTACTTAGTATGTTATTTAGATCTGCCTTTAATGCAGATAATGTTTGATTAATATAACTTGTATCGCCACTTATATAGGCAGGTATTTGATTAAAAAGCAAATCAATTAGTTGTACGCATCCTTGTAGTACATCTTCATTTTTACGTATGTACATTTCTGTTTGGTCTAAGGGTAAACTTTTCAAACCTATAAAAGTTTTTCTGACATTTTCTAGAGTTCTGTCAAATTCACTTATTATAGTGTGCATATTTAAAACCTGTTCACCATATATAGTTGCCAGTTCATTTGAAAGGTAATCTTTACTAGGTAAAAGAGGGGTTAAATCTAACATATTTATAGATAATTCACCGTCACCATCTCTACTTCTTAATACCAAAAAAGGATCAATTAAAGCTGGCATTGAATGCGAATCAAAAATATCATTGCCTGTATCTCCATTACTTATCCCTCCACTATCCTCTTGAAAACAAGTAGAACCTAACAAAACACTCATACCATAAATATTAAACCTGCAATTATACTACTGTTGCTATAAAATGACAACAATATTTTTACTAATTTTGAAAATAAATAAATGCGATATTTTCGCTTATATAAATGAAAAGAAAACTTCGAAGTATATTTTTAAGTCGCAGGAAGTACAACTATAAATGTTGTACCTTTATTAAGTTCTGATTTTAATACTATTGTACCACCATGTTCTTCAATTATTCGTTTCGCAATTGGAAGGCCTAATCCGGTGCCCCCAGTCTTTTTTGAACGAGATTTATCTATTCTATAAAATCTTTCAAATATCTTTTTTTGATTTTCTTTACTTATACCTATTCCGTTATCTTTAACTGTAAATTCTATTTTATTTTTTCTTTTAGAAATTGTAATAAAAACATTTGTTTTTTTGTTGGAATATTTAATGGAATTTTGGATTAAGTTGGAAATGGCTTTTTGGAGCAAAAAGCCATTTCCTTTTAATAAAGCATTTTGTGCTTCAATATTTAAAATTAATTTTATTTCTGATTCTTTAGCAAATGCTCTTAATTCATTAACACTTTGCTTAACAATATTAATTAAATTAACTTTTCTCTTTTCAATTTTATTAGCGCTAATTGATAATAATAATAAATCTTCTATAAGATTATTCATTTGCTTTGTTTGGTTAAGTGCCGACTTTAATTCTTTTAAATCTTTTGTTTTGCTATTAGCTATTGCTAGTTCTAGATTGGTTCTAATTATTGCCAAAGGTGTTTTTAATTCGTGAGATGCGTTTTCTACAAATTCCTTTTGTAAATCGAAAGAAATATTTAATCGTTTAATCATAGAATTAAAGTTATTTATTAATTCACCAATTTCATCATCTACTTCGTCGTGTTTTATTACAGTTAAATTATTTGCAGCAATTTTTTTTGTAGCTTTATTAATTTTGTTTATTGGAGCTAGCATACGCTCAGCAATTATGTAACCTCCCACAACAGACAGTAGCATTAGTGGAAAAAACGAAAACACAGATATTACTCGCAGTTTACGTAAATCTTCTTTTCTTATTTCATTAATTACGTTTCTTTCTATTTGGTTTAGTAAATTGTACCGTTCTACTACATATGGATTAGTTTCTTGAAAAATAGTAATAAAAGATGGTTGAGTCGGGTCAAAACGATAGTAGTTAGTAGCAATTATATTTATTGTAAGAATAAGCAAAATACTTAACCAAATGAATAAGAGTGAGTACCAAAATGTAAGTTTAAATTTGATGGTTTTGAATATTTGCATAGTATAAGTATAGCAATCACTTCATAATTTATTCCAAAGTAGAATAATTGGCATTTACTAAAATTTTTCACATTTCTAAATTTTATAGAAATACAAAAAAAAGAAATTGCATAACTTATCAGTTATTGTTTTCAATATTAAGTAGTACGTTATTTTTTATTTTTTCTAAGCTTTGTATTAAATAGTTTCCTCTTTCTTTTTTTATTAGACCTATATCCATTTTTAATTGGATTTTTTCTTTTCTTTTTTGATACCTAAATTCTATTAGATCTTGCTTGCTTACACCTAACTCATTAAAAATTTCTACTGTAGATTTACCTAATTTTTTTTGCTCAACAAATTTTTCAATACTTATCCCTAAAAAGTTTTTAAAATCATTTTTAAAATTTTCTGAATTATTCGAATATGTTTTGTTTAAATCTAGGTAATAAACAGAATCGTTAACTGGTGTTAGTTTTTGTAAAGTTTGTGCACTTACATTTGAAACTAAGAAAAACAGAGGCATTGTTGAAGAAAATATTACTATTAAAACTTTTGTTCGTTTTTTCATTATTTAAAATCTAATAAATAAGTTATTAATTAGATAACTATATATTAGCTATATCAAAGTGAAGTAAAAGTGAAATTTTGATTAATTCTTGTAATTTATATAAACTAACTTAGAAAACATGATGAATGAAAACAAAAATAACTAACATAAGTTTATTTATTGTGCTTTTTGTACTAACAATATTGTTTAATGGATTCGTATTAAACCGTCCAAGTAATTATAATAACGAAGATGTTTCTGTTGCATACATAGACACATTCAAAAAAACTAACTTAAGGCAACTGTTTAACAACTTGCAGTGTGAAAAAACATCGAGAGCTAATTTGACTGCAAAATCAGGTAATGTAACTATAGGAACACATAGAAAATATGCAGGTGCAATTGACACATTGCGAATTAACTCAAGTGGTAATTTTGTTAATAACTATGACCACGGAAGACAAATACAATATGCAATCACAACAGGGAATGGAGAATGTTATAACCCTACAGAAGCAGGTTCTGCGAGTGATGGAAGTGGAAATACATCAAGTAGCCAATTTGTGGAGGGGTGTCAGGTTTCGGATAGCAAAATCTACACCAAAAATAGAATGGCGTTTTGGTTATCTCCAGGTACCAAGGGATTTGCTTGTAATACAGAAAATGCAGTAAACACTTCTAAGGTATCTGACTTTTATTTATCTAAAATAATTGAAACTGGGTTTGATAATAATCCAAATCTTACAAGAATTGTTGCTAAAGTTGATGTTCCTCACAAATTAAATACAATGGCAATAGAAGTTCCAACAGGGTATTTACATAGAGGTTTTACCCGCCTTTACAGTATAAATAAAAATAATTTATCGAGAAAAAATTACGATCCAAATAAATCTAATACCAGTCTCTTTGGTTTTAGATATATACAGAATTTAAAACAATCTATTCCAATAGCGAGTAACGGTTCTAGAGCGTTGGCTGTATTTACGGTAGGTAGTACTTATTCTACTCTTTATGCTTATAAACCAAGTGGCGATGAGAATGAAACAATTAAATGGAATGAGGTAATAGATTTAAAAAATGTAGAAAAAGGAAGCTACTATTTTGAAACATTTATGTTAACTGGTACCCAAAAATATGTATTAGATAATATTAATGAGATTTTTCAGAAATATAAAAATGGATATGTAGAAGGCAGCTCTACAACGGGTGGAACTACGGGTAACAATAGTGGAACTGGTGGTAATACAAACACAGCTGGTAGCGGAACAACTGGAACTGGTTCAAATACTGGTGCTGGGACTGCTGGTGTTTCAACAGATGGTAATCAAAAGAAAACTTGTGCAAATTTAGATATAGATAATAATAGAAGCATTAATTTAGTAGACTTTGCAAACTTTGTAAAAGATTATAGACAACCGTGCGAACAACCTTCATTACCTGCTCAATGTGGTAGTACAGATATTAATAAAGATGGTGTTGTAAATCTATCAGATTTTGCGGTATTTAGTAATATATACTTAACCGATAATTGCGTACAGTCTCTTTCGAATTAGTATTAGTTTATTAAATAACCTTTTCCTCTAATTGTTTGAATAAGTTTTTTTTGTGGATCTATTTTTTTCCGTAGTGTTTTAATATGGGTTTTTATTGTAGATGTAAATAAATCTACGTCGTTATGCCAAACATTTTCTAAAAGCTCTTCGGCAGAAACTACTCTCCCCGAGTTTCTTAATAAATAGTTCAAAATCAGGCTTTCTTTATTACTCAAAGTTACAACTTCCTCACCATTTGTGAGTGTATTTTTATTTGTATTAAATTTATATCCATTAATTACCAGTTCGTGGCTTTTATTGTTACTGCTTCTTTTTATAACAGCGTTTACTCGCATTAAAAGTTCCTTAAACTCAAATGGTTTAGTTACATAATCATCGGCACCTGCTTCAAAACCTTCCAGTTTGTTATAAATTTGACTTCTGGCGGTTAACATTATTATGGGAACATCATTGTTTTTTTTCCGAAGTGTTTGTGAGACTTTTATACCATCAATCTCTGGAATATTTAAATCGAGGACAACGCAACTATATTTGTTAATACTTAACTCTGTTAAAGCTTTTTTACCATCGCTTACTATTTCTACTACAAAATTATTAATTTCGAAGAATTTTTTTAGCGGTAAAGCTAAGTCTTCCTCATCTTCTACTAATAAGATCTTCATTGAGTTTTTCGATACACAATTAAATGGTCAAAATTGCCGTACTCGCTTAAATACTTAACTTTATTTTTAGTATCCCAAGGATCTTTAATAATATATTCATCTCCTTTTTTTTCTGTAACTAATACCCAGTGTGGTATGTCTGTAAAATTAACTCTGTTAAATCCAACTATTACAGGATTTCCTTGATTAATTTCGTAATCCAGTCTTTTATAGTCTGTTTTTCCAAAGAATGCACCTTTTAACTCTATTCCATTTGCAATGTTTGGAATTAAATTCCACCTTACTTCACAACCTTCAATATAGCCCCATGCGGCCGCTTCAGATAATTTTAAATCAAGTTTTTGAGGATCACTTTCAATATCAAAGTAATCTAACATCATTGATATTGAAGTTACAGCACAACCTGCCGAATGTATAGTTTCATCTTTACAATGTCCTAGATTAATGCCTCCCCATTTTTTATCTCTTTGAGAAAAGTGAGTAAAATTAATATTTTTTAAAGGTTTTTGATCTGAAACATAGTCTTTAGTTGGTCGAATCAGCTTACTATTAATATTAATGGCATAATATTTAGATGGTATTTGAGATGTATTTTCAAATTCAATTTCTTCACTATTAATCCAATTTATATTTACTTTTCCCATATGCCCAATTGCAGGCTCTAGTAGGTTTGAGTCTTTGTTGTCTTCTTGTGAATATATTAGATTTTTATTGCCTTCAACATCTGAGATCCACAGTTCAAAAGGATAAATTCTTACATATGCTAGTTTGCTATTATCTGGGTTCCACCTTGGTGAACTAATAAATCTGTAATCAGATCCAAAGTCTATTCTTTTAAATGTATTGTCTTCTAAATTTTGTATCCAAATTTCTGAGTTGAACATACTTAAATCTTGAACAGAAAGATAAGCCTTATATTTATTATCAGTAGTAACGGATATTTGGTTTTCTGGAATTAAAATGTTTGTTAGAAGTCCTTGAATATTTTGCTCTTGTTTTGGTTCAATCTTTTTTAAAATTACAAAAGTAAAAATTGCACCGAATACTATACCGATTAGAAGGAATATTAATTTTTTAGTCATATCTTGATTATACCAGAGCGTTTGAAAACGTACTTACGAATATTGGTTGTTAAAGTCACATAACAATATCAAAGGTGTAGCAAAATGCAAAAAATTCATTTATAGCCTGTAAACTTTTCTGAAAACAATTTGCCTGCTAAATAATTAAATTCACAGTTTTTGTTTACGGAAAAAATAAATTTTACAAAAATTATAATCCACAATTTGGCTTGTTATACCTTTTTGCAAAGTTAGCTAAGTCTATTAAATCAACTTTGCCATTTTTATTTGTATCTATAGAACCACAAGCATATGGGGTAGATGGCTGCTTGCACCTAATACCATAATTTTGTACAAATGCTGCAAAGTCTGTTAAGTTTAGTCTACCGTTACCATTCACATCAATATTGGGGCAGGTAATTAGGTTTACAGAACCACCACTTCCTGAATTTGATGAAGAAGTTTCACCTAGGTTATTACCTGTATTACCTTCAGAATTACCGCTAGTCCCGTTACTTGTTGTACCACCGTTAGATGTTGTTACTGAGGAATTACCGTTTGTACTTGTATCTCCGTTATTTTGTCCAGTTGTTGTACCAGTATCTTCACTAAAACCTGTAGTTCCATTATTAGTTCCAGCACCTGTATTATTATTAGAGCCAGTGGTTTCTGGTTGAGGAGTTATGTTTTCTGAACCGTTATTTACATTTGCTTCTATTGCACCAACTGTGGTTGGATTGCTCCTGTTATTAGAATTAAAATCAGTCAATATATTTTCGCTTCTTTTTGTTTTCCCAACTGCTGGGCTGGATCCTCTTAAAGTGAAGTCAAATTTATTGCTCAAATTAAACTGTGGATTTATACCTGTAAAGTTGTTTAAATAAGAAATATTATTTAAAGGATCTCCTTGTGCAAAAACAGTTAGCTCATTCGAAGTAGCAATGTTGTTAGAAATAGTAAAATTATTATATGTTCTACTACTATATATTCTTATTGCCGCACCATTTGGATTATAAAATATGTTATTTGAAATATTTAATCCATTTGTATCAGTACCAATTAATA
>CAZRHM010000006.1:0-20863 GCA_964599845.1 uncultured Candidatus Saccharibacteria bacterium | reverse complement strand
GAATTCATCTTACATTGTAAGCCAATTAAAATAAGCATAACACATGAAAGCATATTTTTTAAAACAATATGGCAACTCTAATCAAGCATTCGAATTGCGTGAAAACCCGTTGAACGCACTGAAATCTGATGAAGTCAAAATTAAAGTTGAAGCATTTGGTTTAAACTATGCTGATGTCATGGCGCGTAATAAAAAATACAGAGAAGCTCTTTATGAAACGATTAATGAATACTTTAAAGATTCACAATATGTAACAATAATTCAAGAAGATACAAATATAATGCTTCGAAAACTAGCAGAATTAAAGGAATTATTAGATAAAAAAAGAGCAGAACTACGAGAAAAATTATTAAGAGTAAATAAAGATAAACAACAAATAGAAATAAAACGAAACGACTTAGCAAAAAAACGAGATGAAATTAAAGTAAAAATGGCAATTTACTATGCAGAAATATCGGCAATTCAAAGGCAAAATAACAATGCTCTAGCAGCAATTCAGGTATTTAGTGAGGAAGAAGCCAGAAAGCAGGCAGATGCAGAAGCAATTAGAGTTGCTATATTTAATAATTTTAATCCAGTAGGTAATGGACAATTAGTTGCAACAGGTAGGCCAATTGGTAACCAAGGTTGTACCGGGTTATGTACTGGACCGCATTTACATTTTTCTGTACAAGAAAATGGTGCATGGAAAAATCCGTGTGCATATTTACCACCCGGACCAGTTTCCGGTTGTGGAGGAGGTAATAGATTAAAATGGCCAGTCAGTGGTACAGTATATTACACAAGCGCCTTTGGAAACAGATGCTTTCAGTGGGGAAGTACGCAATATTGTGACTTCCACTCCGGAGCTGACTTTGCAGCAGTTCCTGCAAACGCACCTGTTTATGCGGCACACAATGGTTATGCATATAAGGGTGTAGATCCATATGGAGCGAACTATGTAATTATTTGTGAAGTTGCTGGTTGTGGATCTGGATTAAAAACAGGATACTGGCATTTGAGCAATTTCTAAAATAAGTTTTCTACCTGGTAACAATTTGCTAATAAAGTTAGCAGTTGTTGTACAAGTAGACTATACAATTTTTGCATGGAAAAGATTTTTTATAAACCTCAAGATTATACTGGGAATTCTTTACAAAGTTAGCTCGGGCAATAAGATATATGGGTATTACAAACCTATCTTTTAAACTCCACAATCGCTTGTTTTAAAACTTTAACAAGTTCATTTATCTCGGCTATGTTGTTATATATGCTCAAGCTAGCTCTAACACTTGCCGGGATTTGCAAAACATCTCTATGAAGTACTTGTGTACAGTGATGACCAGCTCTAACACAAATATTTTTTTGTCCTAAAAACTCTGCAATATCGTGGGGATGAACGCCATCTACACTAAAACTTACAATAGGGGCTGCATTATTATCTAGTAATGGATGATATATTTTAACTTCATCAATTTCTTTTAAGCTATTATATAAATGTACTCTTAAAGAGTTTTCGTATTCTATAATGTTATCAATTCCTAGCTGATCTATATAATTAGCTGCACATGCTAAACCTATTGCGTCGGCAACGTTTGGAGTTCCTGCTTCAAACTTGTCTGGTAAATCTGCCCAAGTGGAAGTTTCTTTTTTAACTTGTCTAATCATTCCTCCTCCAGTTTTATGTGGAGTCAATTCATTTAGAATTTCTTTTTTGCCATACAATATGCCAATACCAGTAGGACCAAACATTTTGTGACCCGAAAAATATAAAAAGTCTACATCTAAATCTTTTACATCAATATTGACTCTTCCAACTGCTTGAGCTGCATCTATTACTGTATAACTATTTTTCTTTTTGTATTCCGATATTACTTTTTTAGCGTTAGTAATTGAGCCAGTTACATTACTTACATAGCCGAATGAAAAAATATTGTAAGCATTGATTGCGTTTAAAATCCAATTATCAGTTATTTTAGACTTATTAAATTCAACTCCAAAATCGTTATTTACTGGTAGGTAAGCAATTCCATCATTTATACTTTGTTGCCAAGGAACTAAATTTGAATGATGTTCTAATTCTGTTAATAAAATTAAGTTCGTATCGACCTGTAACATTTGTGCTAATTGGTTTACTGAATCTGTAGCACTCGCTGTGAATATTATTTCTTCGGGCTCAGCATTAATAAACTTGGCAATAATTTTTCGAGCTTCTTCGTAAAGTTCAGTGGCTTTAATACTTAATGGATAAAGTCCTCTATGTACATTAGAATTATATTTTGAATAAAATTCATTTAAGGAATTTAAAACTTGTACTGGTTTATGAGTTGTGGCAGCATTATCAAAATATATTAAATCTTTATTGTATTTAAAAAACGGAAAGTCTTTTTTTATATTTTGGAAATCCATAAATGATTTTACCAAATATACAGATTATTAATTTAATATTTTAGGTATATTGAAGATATTTAAGAATTTTGATATGTTATTTTAAATATATTTATTAAATTACACTATGAGTAGAAGAAAACAATTACAAAGAAAAATCTATAAGCTAGACAACAAATATCTTGTAGTAAGGAATTTTATAGGTCTATGTTTTTTCTTTTTAGCTGCACTAATATTATCTCCATTAAATAGAGATACAGATTTGGCAAAACTACTATTAGTACTGTTTAACGGAGTTGTAATTTTATTATCACTCGGATTAATGGCTGAATTTGTTTTAAGAACTTTATGGTTGCAAAATGAACCTAAAGTGAATAGATATTCGGCAATCGTTTCCCTAAATTCTTTTTTTGGATTAGTTTTACCACTAACTTTTATAAATATTCTTTTACATAAAACTGTGTTTTATTTAGGGCACATGAATAACTACAAAACTATTTTTTGTGAATTAAGATCTACTTTTGTAGATTTTTATTACGATAATAATGTTTATCACTTTATTTACAGACTAATTTTCTGGTTAGTAATTATGGCTTTTGCTTTATTCTTGTTTGGTGGGGCAGTAGAAAAAATCTTTAAAAATAAAAAATAATTTTAAAGCATAAATTAAAATTAAAGAGGCGTCCCATTAATGGGACGCCTCTTAAGTATCTGATTCGCGAAACTCCAGAAAAACGAAGCGCATTCCTATGAAGATGTCATTTAGGCCTGATTTACAAAAATCAGAGCTTTATGCAAAATTCAAAACTTAATGCTGTCGGGCTTATCCATGACCCCATTGGATCTAGATCGCTCCAACTATTAAATATTTCAACAAGTTTATTTTGTATATCACCTCGTTTTTTGTGAAGTATTCCACATGCTCTTATCACGAATCGTATCAAGCCTATTTCGAATAAGGTTCTTAGAATAAAGATTGTTTGAACATAATTTCTTGATGTAATTGAATAATCACTGCTAAATTCACAATTTGTTCAATCTTCCACCTAGGCTTCCTGCATAAAACACAATGCCAAATTCCTTTAAATTTTCTTTTACATATTTATTTAATCCATCCTGACCTTGCATTAACTCAATTTGAGAAGCTTCTGCTAAAACTCCATTTGGAATCATTCTAGATTTTGAGGTTTTACATGCGAGCCACAGCTTGCGACCAGCAATTAAACCTAAAATTGGTGCATTAGAACTCAAAAGACTGATAATATCTTGACCAGAAAAAAAAGTATACTGGAAAGTTCCTGGACTTAAAAAATATTTTGGATGAGTATGAAAGCTTGCAACATTACCATATAAATATCCATTCATTAGTTCACTAGTTATATAATATTTTGTTTTAAATTTCTTTTTACCTATTGATAACTCGAATTGAACCTTTGTATTGTTATCTTTATATAATGGTTTTAAATCTACACTGTTTTTTATACTCACAGAAGAATAGTCACCTGCAATCGCAGACGATATATATATTTCATCTATTAGAAAAAATGCAGTAACAGCATATTCCCACCCTGCTGCACCTTGTTGCTTATTACCAGACGAATTTGTATAGTTTTCTATAGATTTTAATGAACTTGTTACGTGTGAATCTAGAATAATATCTGATGGATAATCAGAAGCTACTAATTCTTTCCCTTCCTTAGTTTTATTTAACAATGTTTTGCTTAATGCTGTAAATCTCATTTATAACTGCTAGAATAAATAGTTACTCAATAACAATGATTTTGATAGTTAAAAATACCACAAATAAGGTTTATTCTGAACTCTATTCTAGGAGTTTTGCAAAATATTTTTTGTCGGGATTGATTGCCTTTTTTGTCGACACACTTGTTTTAAATATAGTTAAATTTTTTATATTAACATCGGAAGGATCAGTTATTCTTGGTGTAATTTCGGTTGCTAAATTAATTTCAGGAACAGTTGGAGTTTGTGTAAGCTTTTATTTAAATAGAAACTGGTCGTTTAAAGCTTCTGGCGGAAATATAAAAAAACAATCTTTTAAAATGGGACTATCTTTTATATTAAGCATATTTTTGGGTTCAATTTTATTTACCTTTTATTTAGAATTTATAAAGTGGCAAAACATAATTGATTTTGGGAAACTTGAATTAACAATTACAAATATTTTTGTTACTGCGACCTTAATGTTTATAAATTTTTTTGTTTATAAATTTATTGTATTTAAAGTTCATCACAATGAACCAGAATCAAAATAACTTTTTTCAAAATCTAAAAAAGAATCTTATAAATACTATTAAAAGTTTTAAACAAGATAAACCAAGCAGTTCTAGCATACCTATGCAACCTTATCCAACAAATGTAAATCAACAAAAAAACCTGCTTATACCAACCTCAAAATCGAAAAAAAGAAATTATAAAAAAATATTCACACTTGCTGGCTTACTTGTTTTATGTATGATTCTTTTTTTACCGGCAATTATATATGTTACTAACCTTGATTTAAGTTTTGTTAAATTAGAAGTTGTAGGTAGAGTAAGTGACCAAAACGGTAATCCAGTTCGAGAAGCAAAAATCTATATAAACGATACAGAGATTACAACAACTAATAACGTAGGTAGGTACAAAGTTTCTGGATTTAGACAAGGTAACTATAAAATAAAGGTTATCGCTACAAGTTTTGAAGAAGTTGAGCAAGATTTAACTGTAAAAAAAGGATTTTTTAACTACACTACAACAAGAGATTTTGTACTTATATCTAAAGGCGAAGCAACACTTTCAGGTACTATAAAAAAGCCAACCGAAAATTATGACTTTTCAAACGACAGAATCCTAATAGGGGTAAACCGTTATAACATTAAAGAAGATGGTACTTTTTTTATAGAAGGATTAGTTTCAGGCGATACAACTTTTACATTTGAATCAGTAAATTTTATAGACATTTCGGAACAAATAAATTTACAAAAAGGTAATAATACAATTGCAGAGATTATTACTATACCAGCAGGTGATATAGATGGTAAGTTAATAAGTTATGTAAAAGAAGATCCAATCCAAAATGTGACAATTCAAATTAATAATACAACCGATGATCAAATAACAATTGACTATGAAAACAGCACATTTAAAATAAAGGATTTAGAAATAAATAGAAGCTATAACATAAGGATAACCGGTGCAGGTTATAAAACAAGAGATTACGAAGTAACAATTAGACAGGGAAGTAATGCGATTTTTGAACAAAAGTTTGTAGAAGATGAAACCGCTTACTTTTTAAATAGAGCAACTGGAGGACAATATCTTCACTTTTCTAAATCAGACTTAGATGGGTTAAATTACACGAATATAAATAATAACCCTGATTTGCAACCAATCAATTTTTATTTAGACGAAAATGAAAATAGATTATATTTTCAGTCATATATAGATAGAGTGCGAGCAGTGGTGGGGCAGCAAATAAAAATAATTTATTATATTGATTTGCAAAATCTGAGTGTAAATAGAGTAACAACTCAGGTAAATGGAATATCAGAATTAATACCTAACTATAAAGCAAAAAAAGCTATAAATATAACAGCACCAGATAGAAGCAGCAGCGATAAAATAATTGAAATAGTAAATTTAGATGGATCGTCGAGAAATTCAATTAAAACAGTAAGAGATAAAGATGTATTGCAAGCATTTTTATCTGCAAATGGAAAAACAACCTTTACATTAGAAGGTACAAGGAGAGGCTCAAAAGAACTATATATAACAGAAGCAGATACCAAAAGTTCAACCAGAATAAGTACTAAAGAAGATATTCAAATTCATGCAGTATCAGAAGATGGAAACAGAGTTGTATACACAGCAAAAGATTCAAGTCAAAATTTTGATGATTTATTAATGTTCGACAAAACAACAAACGAGACTAGAACACTAAAAGTAAACAGCCAAGGTACAAACTATCAATTCTTAAATGGTTCTAATAATACCTTAATTTATATAGATGAAGTAAATAGAAGAAAAAACATATATGCGTTAGATATTGAACAAAGAAGAACCAACCAGGTAACAAGGCTTGGTCTTAACGATAAATTACAGAATTTTTACCAGCAGTTAGAATATATATTCTATATTACAAGCGACGGTTTATTTGTAACAGACTTTGTAAAACCAAATACTTACAAATTAGTACTAGAAGGTCAATTTACCCCAGGATATAAAAATTAATAAGAATCACCACTATTAATTATATAAGCCAAATTACTACAATTAAAATTATTTGTTGAATTTGGTAAAATATACTATGGAAAACAAGTTCCAATATACATTTCCAAAAGATTTTTTATGGG
Source organism: uncultured Candidatus Saccharibacteria bacterium (assembly GCA_964599845.1). Classification (GTDB taxonomy): domain Bacteria; phylum Patescibacteriota; class Dojkabacteria; order J137; family J137; genus CAZRHM01. The sequence goes on along the minus strand of CAZRHM010000006.1, from coordinate 14,147 downwards.
GTGCTGCGACTGCTGCTCACCAAACTGAAGGTAATAACTTAAACGATTGGACGATTTGGGAACAACAAAAGGCAGAAGTATTTGCTAAAAATGCAAAAAGTTACTTTAAAAGGCTTAATCTTTTAGGTATTAAGCTAAATTGGGAAAAGTTTGGAAAACTAGCTTCGAGCTCTTCAAACTATATATCAGGTCAAACATCGAATAGCTATCAATTTTATAATGACGATATAAACTTGTTAAAAGTATTAGGAATAAAATCTTTTAGATTTTCTATTGAGTGGTCGAGGATTGAACCAGAAGAAGGTAGATTTATAGATTCAGAAATTGAAAGATATAAAAATATTCTAAAAACCTTAAAAGACTCCGGAATAAAACCACTGGTAACTTTATGGCATTTTTCTTCTCCAATATGGTTTGCACAAAAAGGGGGATGGACAAAAAAATCGAACATTAAATATTTTACAAATTTTGTTTCTAAAATTGTTAGTGAGCTAAAAGATGTTGATTTTTGGGTTACTATTAATGAGCCAATGGTTTACTCTTCAAAAGCATACTTTGAAGGACGTTACCCACCAGGAAAACACAATCTATTTTTATATTTAAGAGCAATTAATAATTTTATAACTGCACATAAAGAATCTTATAAAATCATAAAAAATATAAATACAAAAGCTCAAGTTTCAATAGCAAAGCATAATATTGTATATATGCCATACAAAGGATTTTTTTATAACAAAATAATTTGTAAATTTTTAAACTGGTTTTGGAATAAAAGGTTCTTACAAAAAATTAAAAACCACATGGATTATATAGGTATAAACCATTATTCAAAGGTTTTTGTAGACTGGGTGAGGAATAGACCATTGGCAAATAAATTTACAGACATGGGTTGGGCTTATCATCCAGAGTCAATATACGAGGTACTTAAAGATCTAAAAAGATTTAAGTTACCAATATATATTACAGAAAATGGAATCGCCGATGACGACGACGATTTAAGAGAAAATTATATAAAAGACTATTTACTAGCATTATATAAAGCTATTAAGGAAGGAATAGATGTTAAAGGTTATTTTTATTGGTCACTTATAGATAATTTTGAATGGGACTTAGGTTTTTGGCCAAGATTTGGATTAATAGAAGTAGACTATAAAACTTCAAAAAGAAAAATCCGTAAAAGTGCACTGGCATATTCCAAAATTATTAAAAATAATGCACTCTAAAAAAATGATAATACTATTTAATTGCCAAAGTTATTTGTTGCATAAATTCTTGTTATATTTTACAATTACTAATCTTACAAAAGGGGCCCGACTCTAAGTATAGGTTAGAGTCTTAGCTTGCTAAGTCTAGGTTCGAATCCTAGGGGTTCCATAAATTTTCTACCTTACAACAATAATAAACTTCTGGATTTTTAACAAATTTTTTACATACCAATAAAGAAATACATCTACTTTAATACTATATTTCTATACAAAATTCATATATAGTGTAACAAGTAAAAATCTGTGTTTGAAAAAACATTTTAAAAACATAAGAAAATTTGATTACAGGCATAACACAATGCTTATACTGGCATTGTTAATAGCTATTGTTGTAAGTTATTCGATTTTTAAAAATATTTTTGCAGAAGTCGAAACATCTATTACCTTCGAAACAGGTGCTCAATTCCAAACCGGTAATTTTACAGCTACAGAATTGTTTGGAGAAGAAAATGCATCAATTAGACTTTCTGGAACACCTGGCTGGCCTTTAACAGGGTGGCAATATAGAAAGAGTTTCGAAATTACTAACCCAAACGAATCAGAACTTACAGAATATCAGGTTAAAGTAACTTTAACACCAGATAATTTTAATTACGAGAATGTTCAAAGTGATTGTGATGATGTTAGATTTACAAATGCAACTGGTACTTTACTATCGCACCATACTGTAAATTGTAATTTGTCTGGAGAATCTGAATTTTGGGTAAAAACTGATATTCTTGCAGCTAGTTCAACTGCTCAGTTTTATATTTATTATAATAATCCAGAAGCAACTAATGGTTCAGATATTGCAGCAACTTACACATACAGTACTGAGAAAGCAGTTGGATTTTTAACCTACCAAGGCACAACAGCTACAGAACTAATTAGCTTAGTAGATAATAATACAATTAGTCACAACGGAACCACATTAGAATTGAATAATGGAGAGGTTGGAAATTTTAATAGCTTAGATTTAACAGCACCTTTTTTTTCAAAAGGATTAATAAACATACAAGATAGTTCATCAGCTGCTAGGGGTCAACTAATTCCAGTCTCTTTTGCTGGCACGGAATTTGTGTACACTTCACGACCTTTCGGAGGACAAGTTTATGAATCCTTTCATATGATTTCACCGTTTGGAGATTCTGAAGTAGAAATATATAGGGATGGCACCTTATGTTTTTCTAATACTATTACTGCTAGTGCTGTTAGTGGAACTGGTAATTCATGTAGAATAGCAGGATACTCAACGTATAATATTAAAAGTACATTGCCAATTATCACCTATACATTTGATTCTTCATTAGCAGGTCCATTTTACATGCCATTACACCCGTCTTCTTCCCAAACAAAACTTAATACTGGAGCACATGTTTATGTTTTTACATCAGGAGAAAACTCTGCAACAATAAATTATTACCGGTCTGATTCTTCTGACTCAACTTCTATTGAACTACAAATGAACTCATCAAGTTTATTAGAAAGTTTAGGAGCAAACAATTCAGGTCCAGCTATCAGAATTAATTCGAATAATATGTATGACTTGTATGGTTATACTGGTCCATCAAACTCTCGAGGAGTTCAATCTTTACAAATAGACGAACTTGGAACGTATTTTGGTGCTCCATCACCAACAGAAAACATTTCTATAGCATCGTTATATCCAGCAACATGTACCGCATACGATGAATCGGGCTCAGTTGTAAGTGAAACAACATTAACAAGCTCTAATAATTTAATATATACAGGTGGCTTTAATAGGGGATTTAATTCGTTATTTATTAATAGTTCTTGGCGATTAGAATGTGATCATCCATCAATGATTACATCACAACATAATAGGAATTCCACAAATCAATCAACTAATATTTGGTCGTATCCACAAATGAGGCAATTTGTATACCCAACTCCATACAGCAGTGATAATTTCGATAACGAAGAGTCAGGCTTAGCTCCAGTTGGATATTGGGAATCAGATAATAATGATAATGTAATTGACTTAATATGGAACGGAGGATGGGGTGATGGTATAAATAACGAATCAATAGCATTTTTTGCAAGTGTTGATGATGTTGGTGCTAATGCAAACATTGCTTTTGAGATCCGAACTGCGAGTAGTCCAGAAAATCTTGCAAACATGAGTTACGAAACTATAGGTGTTGCAAATAGTGGTGAAACATTTAGTGCAACAAAGAATGATTTAGACGAACTCGATATTTCTGTAGGATTAGCAGGACGGTATGTTCAAATTAGAGCAGTATTTAATTCAGAAGATTTTATTTCGAATCCTGTACTTAATGAATTTACCTTATATCATATTGCCGATGACTCAGCACCATCCCTAAATGCTCAAAATATTGAAATATATGAATCAAATGGTGGTGACTTAATCGATGAAGATAGCTGGACTAATGTATCGACACCGTATGCTGTATGGACACCTGGTGATGATACACAAGCCGGAATACTAGGTTATTGCTTATACCTTGGAAATGATTCAGAGGGTGATCCACTAACTACTAAAGGAATTTTAGGCAACTCGCCGATAAATACCGATAACTATGATTGTGAATTCATAGTACAAAATAATGAAATAGATTTTTCTAATGCAGCTTTAAGAGGAGATCCATGGCTTAGCACAAGTAACGAGAGCTACTATTTAAATATACGTGCTATAGACAATGCTGGGAACATATATGGAGGTGAATTAGAATCATATAATTTTAAGTTCGATAATACTGCACCTAAAAATCCATCTTATATTTCGTTACCAGGCGGATTTATATCTGGTAAACTCGCAACTTTTACCTGGCCATTAAACGGAGTAGATGCACCATCCGATACAAATTCAGGGCTTTTAGGATTACAATACAAAATTGGAAATAATGGTGTTTGGTATGGAGATTCACATACTGGTTCTGAATCTATCGATGACTTGTTGGAAAACGATGGTTCTTATCAAACAGATGAGCAATACGATTTTCCCTTGCTAAATGAAGGATCAAACTTTATTTACATAAGAACCTGGGATAATGCAGGAAATGTAACAACAACAACAACAAGTGGTGTATTAAAAATCAATTCTAACGCTCCAAGTACACCTCGTAATTTAAATGTAAACCCTATAGATAATGAGATTAACGCTTACTCATTCACTTGGGAAGTACCAGAAACATTTACAGGATCTGCAAGTTCTATAACATATTGTTATACAGTAAATACGTTACCTACTTCAAATACATGTAACTATACTGCAGAGGGTATAACAACTTTAAATGCTGATGCATTTGCAACTCAACCTGGAGAAAACACTATGTATGTAGTAGCCCGCGATGAAGCTCTTAATATTAATTACGAAACTTTTGCATCAGTAAAGTTCACATATAGTGGTTCGGCTCCAGGAATTCCAATGAACTTGGATGTATCAGATATATCAATTAAATCTTCTCAAAACTGGAGATTATCTTTATCCTGGGAAGCACCTATAAATCAAGGTGCTGGAGTTTCTTACTATAAAATATTAAGATCAACTGAAAAAACAAGTTGTACCCAAAATATTAATAGTTTTACAGAAATTAGTACTACAACAGGAACATTCTATGCAGATGCAGGCCTAACACAACAAACATATTATTATTGCCTCAGAGCATGCGATTCAGCAAATAGCTGTTCAGCAGTTTCAGAAACACGTTCAAGATTTCCAGATGGTAGATTCACAGAACCAGCAGCATTAATTTCTGGACCAAATGTTTCGGCAATCAGTACTCGTAAAGCAACAATTAACTGGGTTACAGAAAGAACATCAGATTCAAAGGTTGCGTACGGATTAGAAAGTGGAAATTATTTTGAGGAAGAGCCATCTATCGCTGCACATGTAACTGAACATAAAATAACTTTAAACTTATTGCAGCCAGGAACAACATACTTTTATGTTGCTAAATGGACAGACGAAGATGGTAATACAGGGATTAGCCCAGAAAAGTCATTTACAACTGCACCTGCACCAGTTATTCAAGATGTTCGAGTACAAAGAATTGGGTTGGACAATGCCTTAATTAACTTCACCGTAACAGGTGCACACAGTGTTGAGCTACTATATGGTAGAACATTAGGTTTTGGTGGGATTCAAACATTGGAAACTTCACCAGTTGAGTCAACTTACAGTGTACTAATAGAAGGACTAAATGATGGAACAACATATTTCTATAAAATTAATCCAATAGATTCCGAAGGATTTGCATATGAAGGAACCGTATTAGATTTTACTACTTTACCAAGACCCAGGGTTTTTAACATAGACATTCAAGAGGTTAGAGGAAGTGCTCAACCCACTATGGAAATAACATGGCAGTCTAACACTCCTGTTTCTTCAATAGTTGAATTTAATCCGGTAGATAATTCAAGCTTTGTACAAGATGTGGTAGAAGCAGAATTACTAACAGAACATACTGCAAGAATATCAGGCCTGGAATCAGAAACACAATACCAACTTCTAGTTCGAGGTATAGATAGGGCTGGTAATGAGGCTAGATCAGATGTGCATTTATTTACAACAGCAACAGACAGTAGACCACCACAAATATCTAATGTTCAAATAGAAAGTACAATATTAAATAACCAAGCAGATTTGCAAAGTGGGCAACAAAAAGCACAATTAATAATAAGCTGGGATACTGATGAATTAGCATCTAGTCAGGTAGAGTTTGCTATAGGTACAACTGGGGACTACACAAATAAAACATCAGAGGATCCAAATCTTACATATAACCACTTAGTTGTTATTTCAAACCTGGATCCATCACAAGTTTATAGACTTAGAGTTCTTTCAAAAGATGGTGCAGGTAATGAAGGAAATTCAGCAAATATGGTAACCATTACACCAAAAGCAGTCGATTCTGTTTTCGAAATAGTTATGAATAACTTGTTACAGGTATTTGGATTCTTAACTTAAAGTTATGTTAAACACAATTATAAAATTAAAAAAAGTAAATAAGATTTTTAGTGTTAAAACTGCAGATGTATGGGTTTTAAAAAATGTAGATTTACAAATAAACTCAGGTGAATTTGTAATGATTTTTGGTCCTTCAGGTTCTGGTAAATCAACAATGTTGCATGTAATACTTGGTCTAGAAGCCCCAACAAATGGTGATGTAGAAATTTTAGGACTTCCAATATACAAAAAAGACGAGAATGAGTTAAGTGATTACAGAAAACAATTCATTGGAATGATTTATCAGCAGCCTAATTGGATAAAAGCATTAACAGTTGTAGAAAATGTAGCTTTTCCGCTTACATTGATGGGTAAAAGTTGGGAAGAAAGTATGCCCAGAGCATTAAAAAAACTTGAAGAGGTTGGAATGGAACCATGGAAAGATTATAGGCCAACAGAGCTATCTTCAGGTCAGCAACAAAAAGTTGCATTTGCCAGAGCATTAATAACTGAGCCACAAATAATAGTTGCCGACGAACCAACAGGTAACCTAGATGTAAAAAGTGGAGATGAAATCATTGCTTTATTAAGAAAAGAAGTTCAAAAATCTAAAACCGTAATTATGGTTTCTCACGATTTAACAAACTTAGAAAAGGCAGATAAGGTAATTCAGTTTTTAGAAGGAACAATTGTTAATACATTCGATGTTAATAAATCATCGGTTACAGAAATTCAAAAAAAATTACTTGAAGGTTTAGAAAATGCAAATTTAGAAAGAACAGAAATTAAAAGAACTAATCAAGATTCTAATAATAAAATATTATTAGAATCTTTTAATTTTGTTAAAAGATTACCATACAATATATTGCACACAATTAGGCAAACAATTAGATATTTTGTTAAAACAATTTCGACAAGTATAAATTTAATATTGTTTGTAATAATACAGTTGCTATACAAACTTAAAATGCCAGTAAGGTATGTAAATAATATAAAAGTTGCTGCAAATAAAATTCAAAATAGATCTCGAACAGAAATTTCGTACCTTGATATCGCAATGCTTTCTATAAAAAATATGTTTAACAGAAAAACTCGTACTTGGATTACAATTGGTGGAATCTCTCTGGGAATTTCTTTTATAGTTTTTTTACTTTCTATTGGTTATGGTCTAGAAAGATTAGTAATTTCTAGAGTGGCAACTTTGCAGGAATTAAAGCAAATAGAAGCAACACCTGCTGTTAACTCAAATTTAATTATAGATGAAGAAATTATAGATACATTTGAAGGTTTTAACGGTGTTTCGGAAGTTATCCCACTAATTAGCTCTGCATCAAGAATAAATTTTCAGGGATCTCTTACCGACTCTGTAGTCTATGCAACCGATAAAAGATATTTAGAAGTTTCAGAAATAGATATTATTAATGGAGAATATTTTGAAGACACAGAATCAAATGTAATTCTAGTTAACGATACATTAGTAAGTACATTGGGGCTAGATTCTACAAATGCAATTAATCAAACGGTAACATTAGACTTCGTTTTAACAAACAACCAGCAAGATTTAGTTGAAGACAAAGAAGCTCTTACAGGCTTTCAATATAAAATCAAAGGTGTTGTAAGATCTGGAAGTGCGCCCTTAATATATATACCTTCTAAAGATTTTAAATCAATAGGATTAACCAGGTATTCATTATTAAAAGTTGTAGTTTCGGATGAATCATTTTTTAACGAAGTTAGACAAAGAATCGAGCTTTCTGGCTTTAGAACAACTGCAGTAGTTGACACAATTGTTCAAATTGAAAACTTTTTTCAAAACTTTAGGTTAGCGTTACTATTAATTGGTGCAGTTGCCCTGTCTGTAGCATCTTTAGGGATGTTTAATACAATGACAGTTGCATTACTCGAAAGGACAAGAGAGGTTGGCTTAATGAAGGCTCTGGGCATGCGTTCAAAAGAGGTGCAAGATTTATTTTTAATTGAATCTATTGCAATGGGTTTTATAGGTGGAGTAGGTGGCATAATAATTGGATTCATTTTTGGAAAACTACTATCTTTAGGAATCTCTGCATTCTCAGTTCCAAGAGGATACGGATTTATTGATATTACATTTTTACCAACAGGTTTAATATTATCTATTCTATTATTAGCCGCTATAGTAGGTACGTTAACTGGATATATACCAGCCAGAAGAGCAACAAGAATCTCAGCACTTAATGCACTTCGTTACGAATAAAACCCACTTAATGTGACCGCTTAATGACAACATAAATTAATTTGACAACATAGGTATTATTTGTACATAAAGAATTTTCAGATTTTTTATAGAAAATTTTCATTGTTTCACAAGCTATTAAAAACACCAATTATAAAACAAATGCGTGTGTAGTAAATATTTTAGCTAACTTATGCTAAATACTCATAACGATCTACTGTAAAAGCAATCCAAGGTATTTTAGGTATATACCAATAATTTGACAACACAACATTTAGTGCTTATTCTGAGTTCACACACAATATGTTGTGTACCTTTTATTTGTTAAAAATTTAAGAATGGCTGATTACTTTGATCTTGAACTTGTAAAACTATCGAAAAATTTATTGCCCTATAATCAAGAAACATTCGAAAGATTTATTAAACAATTGTGTATTGACTTTGATGACTATGAATCAATTGTACAAACAATGGTTAACGAAGTAAGTTTAACTGTATTTGCAGATATTACACAAAATCAATTAATAGAAGCGGCCATATTAGCTGCATGCCAGAATATACAAGATAATATTGATTTTGATAAACTTGCATCACGGCTAGTGGTTATTAGAATTTATCAAAATGCACTACAAGCTAATGATTCATACAGCTTTTCAGAAATATACAAAGAAAGTTTTAAAGATTACATCCACAATGCAGTAGAACTAAAACTACTAAATCCAGTACTAATAGAAAATTTTGATTTAGATGAATTAGGATCATATTTAAAACCAGAAAGAGATGATTTATATGACTATATAGGGATTGATACTGCATTTAAAAGATACATGGTAAAAGAGAGAGAGAATGAAGATAAATCATTAGAAACACCACAATTTATGTGGATGAGGATAGCTATGGGACTTTCGTATAAAGAAGAAGACCCAGTATCTGCAGCTAAAAAATTTTACGATAAATACTCAACACTTGAATGTATTCCGGGTGGTTCAACCAACATTGGATCGGGAACCACATTCTCAGCTTTAAGTAATTGTTACTTACTAGACACAGAGGACGATATCCATAGTATATTCGATAATGTAAAAAATGTTGCATTAATTTCTAAGGCAACAGGGGGAATTGGGCTAGCAGTAACAAAATTAAGAGCAGCAGGTTCACCAGTTAGATCAAATAATACATTTTCTACAGGACCCATTCCATTTATAAAAGTTATGGATGCTGCATTAAAATCAGTATCACGAGCTGGTAAAAAGGCTGGGGCTATGGCAATCTATATGGAAAACTGGCATATAGACTTTCCTGACTTTTTAGACCTAAGACAAAATGCAGGTGACGATTATAGAAGAATAAGAACCGCAGACACAGCGGTTTACATCTCAGATGAATTCATGAAAAGAGTAATAACAGGAGAAGACTGGTACATGTTTGATCCGTTAGAAGTTCCAGAACTAACCGAACTATATGGCTATGAATTTAGTAAAAAGTATAAAGAATATATTGATAAAGCAAAAAGAGGGGAGATGCGAATGTTTAACGTGATTCCTGCAAGAGAACAATTTAAAAAAATGTTAACAACTTTACAAAGTACATCTCACCCATGGTTAACATGGAAAGATACAATAAATTTAAGAGCATTAAATAACAATACAGGAACAATACACAGTTCTAACTTATGTACTGAAGTATGCTTACCACAAGATAGAGATAACATTGCTGTATGTAACCTATTTACAGTTAACCTCGCTAAACACATAAGAGTTGAGGGAACAGGTCCAGATTCAAAAATTGATTGGGAAAAATTAGAAGATAGTGTTCGTACAGGCATAAGGCATTTAGACAACTTAATCGACGTTAACTTTTTATATGTAAAAGAATCTGAAAACTCTGATAAAAGAAACAGAGCAGTTGGCTTAGGCATAATGGGATTTTCAGAAATATTAGAACATCTAAATTACGCATATGATTCTAAAGAGTCTTTCGATCTAATAGATCGAATAATAGAATTTATAAGCTATAACTGTATTGACGAAAGTGCAAATCTAGCTTCGGAAAGAGGTTCGTATCCTAACTTTGAAGGATCAATGTGGTCTAAAGGTTACGTACCTTACGATACAATCACTAAAGTTGCTAACGATAGATTTGGTAAATCTATGGAGGAATCTTCAGAAAGTGCAGCTACTGCAAACCCTGTTGCACAGAGCTTAGAACTAATTAAAAATAAAATTCAACAAGGGGCGCAAAACGCACAAAATGAAGAAACTAAAGAGTTATACCAATTAGTAAACCAATTAACAGAACTAATAACTCCAAAAAATGTATCAATTAAAACAGAAAATAACGAAAATAAAGATTTATTAAAGCCAGGAGAAGGTATTGAGTTAACACAAAACAAAGAAATTAGATTAGATTGGGATAAAATTCGAGAAAAAGTTAAAAAAGGAATGCGAAATGCAACAGTAATGATGACTGCACCAAATGCATCAATCGGTTTATTAGCTGGTACTACACCGGGTATGGATCCAAGGTTTGCACAAATGTTTAGTAGAGCAACTAGTCGTGGAAAATTCTTAGATATTAACAAAAACCTTGTAAATAAGCTTAAAGAGCTTGGTTTATGGGAAAAGGTTAAAGGACAAGTACTTGAGTATTATGGCGACATATCTAGAATTTCTGAAATTCCAGAAGAAATTAAAAATGTGTATAAAACATCATTTCAAATTTCACCATATGCATATATAGAAGTTGCATCTAGAGCGCAAAAATGGATTGATCAAGCAATAAGTCGAAATATGTATTTAGACACAAGAGACATAGACGAAATGATGGATATATATATAGATGCGTGGAGAAGGGGAGTTAAAACAACCTATTACTTGCATGTAAAGCCTAGAAACACAGCAGAACAAAGTATGGTTAAAATAAATAAAACACAATCAATGAATAAAAAAGGCTTTGGTGCAAACACATCAGTTGCGAATGTTGAGTCTGTAACAGCTACTAGTTTTGCCCAGGTTTCGGCAACAACACAAATGTCTTTAGAAGGAAAATCTAAAGATAAAAAAGGTTTTGGATTCGCAAGTGCAGCAGCAGAAGAAGAAACTAATAAAAAAGATATAGAAAAAAGTGAACCGGTTACAGCTGGAGTAGGGTTTGGAAAAGTACTGGTGGATAGTGATACAAAACAAGATAAAGCAAACTTTAAGCCAGAAAAAAAACAAATGAATCATACTGCTTGTCCTTTAGATCCAGCAGAAAGAGCACAATGTTTGGCTTGCCAATAAACAACAAAATTTTAGTTATTAAGCAAAAAACATGATTTTAAAAAAGAAAAAAATAGGTGATGATTTGCAACTTCATAAAATCCAATATAAATGGGCGGAAGAACTCTTGGATCAAGCAATTGCAAATACTTGGTTTCCAAACGAATCACCACTGATGGAAGATTTACGTGACTGGGAAAAAATGAGTGCAGAAGAAAAACATGCAGTCAAAACCTATATAGGCTTTTCAAACCCAATGGAATACCAAGTAAACGAATCCATCGATAACGGTATGAAACCATTTATTGCAGCACCAGAAGTGGTTATGTGTATGGTAAGACAAGAATGGGAAGAAGTTAACCATGCACTTTCCTTCGATTACATAATTAATACATTAGATATAGATAGAGAAGAAACTTTTGAAATACATAAAAATGTAAAGACTGTAAATGCAAAAGAAAAATTTTTAGTCGATTCAATAGAAAAAATGAGTACAGGCGATGTGGATGTGGAGACAATAGAAGGAATCCAACAATTTATTAGAAATATTGTAAAAACAAATATTGTTACAGAAGGCATTTGGTTTTATACAGGATTCATGTTTGCACTAAGTTTTAGACAACGTGGATTACTAAGAAACTTTGCAACAATCACAGATTGGATTGCAAGAGACGAGGCACTACACTTAAAGCTTGGTATTAATATTATATTAACAATATTAGAGGAATATCCAGAAGTGACTACTCCAGAATTTGCAAACGAAATTAAGTCAATAATAGTAGAAGCTGTTGAATTGGAAATGAACTACAATAAAGAACTATTACCAAAAGGGATTCTTGGCTTAAATACAGCATTTATTAATCAGTATGTTCAGTATGTAGCCGACAGGAGGTTAGAAGAACTAGGATTTGAAGCGCATTATAAAGTATCGAACCCTGCAAAATGGATGAGTACCGCAAACGATACATTCCAGCTTGTAAATTTTTTTGAAACTGTAAATACTGCTTACGAAGTTAATGCGCAGGGAAGAAAAAGAAATTAAAACAATAGTAATTGTCATTAAATAAGAACCTACTTTATAAGGTAGGTTCTAGCTTTTACTTTGTAGTAATCAAACAAAGATTGCTTTAAACTTTACATTACTACTTCTTCCACATAATCATGTATAATTTCTGGTGCTTGAATCGCGTATGCTTTAAGGGCAGCCGCAAATTTTTTCTCATCAGATAGTTCTGCATTTGACAATAAATTTTTAATGTTAATAGCTTTCCAGTCTATTGTTTCAAATTTAAATTGGGGATGGCAGTATTCTACTCTAGGGAATTCATTAATTGGTAGAGAGTTTAACAAACCATTAACTAGACTAATTATTAATCTTTGAATCACTACTACATCATTACAAGTATCAGCTGCCGGGCTAAGTATATTGAGTATATTTTCTGTTATAGCACCCACACGTTTAAACTCCTGTACAGCCATATCAAATCTCTTTTGTGCTATAGCAAAACTCAATTCTTTTTCCATCTAACATTATAACACGTGTCGATATAAACAGGCGGCACATATAGGTTAAATTTGTTTTATAATTAAAAATGCAGTGTAATAAATCGTTAACCAAAATTGGGTTTAGTTTATCGAAACAGCAGGCAAAGTGGCTTGGTGTAAATTACCAAACTATTCTTACAGATTTTCCGCTTAAGTTCGAAGAAATTTACAATCAAAAAATTTCAAAAACAGTTAGAATTGGTACCTATTGGAATGAAATAGAAAAGAAAGAAAATATATTCGACTTTTCAGAACTTAAAAATATTTTAGATTATTGTAATAAATTAAACTACGAGGTAATTTTAACTGTAGGGATGAAAGCGCCACGTTGGCCAGAATTTTACATTCCAGATTTCTATAAAAATAATTATTCAAATAAAATTATTAAATCTAACTCTTTAGTAGGCGAAAAAATTTTAAAATTTATCGAAAAAACTATTTCTGTAACAAAAAATTATCAAAACATATCAGTTATTCAAGTCGAAAATGAAGCTCTAGATATATCTGGACCAGAGAATTTACAAATTTCACCACAATTACTACAAAAAGAAATAGACTTAATTAAAAATATAGATTACTCAAAAAGAATTATGATCACTTTTTGGGGAAATACTTTTAATTTCCGAAATTCTTTTAAAAAAATTGAAAAACTAAATAACATTGATATTGTAGGTTTAGATATTTACCCGAAGGTACCTTTTTGGAAATTTTATTCAGGTTCTTTTCTAACAAAAAAATATATATCTAATTTAGCGAATAAATTGAAAAATAAAAACATTACATTAGCTTTAGCTGAGTTACAAGCGGAACCGTGGGAAAACTTTGATTACAGAAAGTTGCCTAACAAAGTTAAAAGTATTAATAAAAATTTACTTATAAAAAGCTTAAATAAATATTTAATAGAAGATTTTGAATTTATATTGCTATGGGGGGCAGAATATCAGTATAGTATC